>NZ_JARESU010000013.1:0-152855 GCF_046027075.1 Paraburkholderia sp. RL18-085-BIA-A
CAAGTACGAGCCGTTCAACCAGTTGATCGACCAAGACCCCGCGACTCGCGCGTCGCTCGCCGAGCTGGCCGCGCGCTACGCGCTGGCCGGCCAGCCGGTGGTGATCGCGATCAACAACAAGGCGGAAGGGTCGGCGCCGTTAAGCTGTGTGGAACTGGCGCGCGGGATTATCGAAGCATATGCGCGACTGGCTCACGAACGGGAACATGAGGACGAAGAGCCGCCTTCGGACGAGCGGCAACAGCAGGCAGGAGACGGCGAAGCCGGCGACGAACCGGCTTCTTAGGTCATGCAGCTCGGGCGGCAAGGCAACAGTTCAGCGAAGGCTCACTTGCGGAGCCCTCTTTGCCCGCGCCGCGCGCGCATTGAACGCAGACTGCGAAGCGCTGGAGCTGGTGCGAACGGCTGCCGGCCCCGACCGCAAGGCCCGGGCATCGAACAGCACGCTCGGCCCCGCCTCAGCCCGCCTTGATCCTGTGCGCGAACTTCTGACGAAACTTCGCCACTTTCGGCGCCACCACGAACGAGCAGTACCCTTGATTCGGATGCTGCGCAAAATAGTTCTGGTGGTACGCCTCGGCAGGCCAGTAGTTCTCGCCTAGCGGCAGCACCTGGGTGACGATCTGCCCGTCGTAAATCCCCAGTTCGCCGATCTCGCGGATCGCCTGCAGCGCCGTCTCGCGCTGCGCCTCCGAATGCGTGAAGATGACCGACCGGTACTGCGTGCCGACGTCGTTGCCCTGCCGGTTGAGCTGCGTCGGATCGTGGATCGCGAAGAAAATATCGAGAATCTCGCGATAGCTGATCTTCGCCGGATCGAAGTCGACCTTCACCACTTCAGCGTGGCCGGTCTCGCCGTCGCACACCTGCTCGTAGGTCGGATTGCGGGTCTGGCCGCCCGCATAGCCCGACTCCACCGCGTTCACGCCGTCGACGCCCAGATACACCGCTTCGAGGCACCAGAAACATCCGCCACCGAGGGTGGCGACTTCGCCTGTCTGACTCATGCTGCTCGCTCCTTCATGCTGATGGTCGGCCGATGCCGGTCTTGCATCGCCGCAACGCTCGTGCCACAAACGGGACTTGCCAGCTTAGCGGGTTTTGCGCTGACCGGCTGGGGTCGCGGCCAGTGCGCCGCGATTGCAGTTAAAATTGGGACAAATCGACGATTTTCACTATGACTTTCGAATCATTTGTTTCCGAGCATGCGCGCGATGGGTTCAGTCCGGCTTCGGCCCCGCTAACGCGAGGAGTCGCCTTCCGATGAAGCGCGCCAGCCCGCCCAATTTCGACCAGAACGCCTTCAAACAGGCGCTCAGCCAATTCGCCACCGGCGTCACCGTCATTACAACGCGAGCAGAGTCAGGCCAGTTGATCGGCATCACGGCCAGTTCATTTAACTCGGTGTCGCTCGCTCCGCCGCTGGTGTTATGGAGCCTTGCCACCCGCTCGGCGTCGATGCCGGTGTTCCAGGCCAACAGCCACTACGTGGTCAACGTGCTGGCCGCCTCGCAACTCGATCTATGCAAACGCTTCGCGACCGTCAAGGGCGACCGCTTCGAAGGTGTGTCGCACGCGCAGGGCGATAGCGGCATGCCGGTGCTCGACGGCGCGCTCGCGTGGTTCGAATGCCATAACCGCAGCCGCTACCAGGAAGGCGACCACGTGATTTTCGTCGGCGAAGTGGAACGCTGCGGCGTGCATGAAAATGCGGCGGATACTTCGCCGCTGGTGTTTCAGAACGGCCAGTTTCACGGGCTCAAGCCGCTGTGAATGAACGGCCGCGCTTCGCGCGGCCAGCCACTGCCCTTCAGCGGTCGTTATGCGCCGCACCGTGCCCGGTTTTCTTCACTAGCGAGACCGGCACGCCCGAATCTTCCTTCAGCGTCTGCAGCACGATATTCGAGCGAATATCCATCACGCCCGGCGCCTTATACAGACGCTGCAGCACGAAATCCGAATAGTGCTTGAGGTTATGCGCGAGAACCCGCAGCAGATAATGGGTCTCGCCGGTCACGACGAATGCGCCGACCACTTCCGGCCAGTCGCGCACCGCGTCCGCGAAACGCTCGTGCCAGTTTTCCTGGTCATTGCGCATGGACACCTGGACGAACGCCTCCAGTTCGAAACCCAGCACTTCGCGGTTCAGACACGCGCGGTAATGCTCGATGACGCCCTGCTCTTCCAGCAGACGCAAGCGCCGCAGGCAGGCCGACGGCGAGAGCGAAATGCGCTCCGCGAGATCGAGATTGCTGATTCGTCCTTCTTGCTGAAGCACCGTCAAGATACGGCAATCGGTGGCGTCGAGCGAGATCGCGTTCATATTCGGTCTCCCTTTCCCGTTTGACTCAAATTATGTTCCAAGACAGCGGGCAGAAGGTGATTTTTTCGCAATCACATTTTGCAGCAGGCCGCCTATCATTCCCGCATGGCCACAATTCATCGATGGAGACATGCAAACACTCTGGGACATCACCCCCGCCGTCAATACCGCGACGCCCGTCTGGCCCAGCGACACGCCGGTCGGCATCGAGCGCATGTGGCGCATGGAAGCGGGCTCGCCCGTCAACGTCGCGCGGCTGACGCTGTCGCCGCACACCGGTGCGCATACCGACGCCCCGTTGCACTACGACGCCGAGGGCGCGGCGATCGGCGAGGTGCCGCTCGACGCCTACCTTGGGCGGTGCCGGGTGATTCATTGCATCGGCGCGTCACCTGTTGTGACGCCACAACACTTAACCGGCTCGCTCGACGACCTGCCGCCGCGAGTCTTACTGCGCACTTACAAAAATGCGCCGACGAGCGCCTGGGACAGCGCGTTCTGCGCGGTCGCGCCGGACACCATCGACCTGCTCGCGTCGCGAGGCGTGCAGCTGATCGGCATCGACACGCCGTCGCTCGATCCGCAGGAATCGAAGACGATGGACGCTCACCGCCGGATTCGCGCGCATCGGATGGCGATTCTCGAAGGCATCGTGCTGGATGCCGTCGCCCCCGGCGAGTACGAACTGATCGCGCTGCCGCTCAAGCTGACCACGCTCGACGCGAGTCCGGTGCGCGCGGTGTTGCGCGCACTGCCCGAATCACGCTGAAGCGCGCTGACTCGCGCCGAACCCGGCGGCCTCGCTGAACCTCACTGATCCTACCGACGGAACCACCATGAATCACCGTGACGAAGCACTGGCGCTCGACAGCGCCGACCCGATCGCGACGCTGCGCGACCAGTTCGCGCTGTCGCCGACCACCATCTATCTCGACGGCAATTCGCTCGGCGTGCCGCCGGCCGCGGCCGCGCAACGTGCGCAGACCGTGATCGCCGCAGAATGGGGCGAAGGCCTGATCCGCAGCTGGAACAACGCCGGCTGGTTCGCGCTGCCGCGCCGTCTCGGCAACAAGCTCGCGCCGTTGATCGGCGCGGCCGACGACGAAGTTGTCGTCACCGATACGATTTCGATCAACCTGTTCAAGCTGCTGTCCGCCGCCGTGCGGGTCGCGCATGCGCGCGACCCGAAGCGTCGCGTGATCGTCTCCGAGCGCTCGAACTTCCCGACCGATCTGTACATCGCGCAGGGCCTGATCGAGCAGCTCGACCGTGGCTATGAACTGCGCCTCGTCGACGATCCGTCCGAACTGCCCGCGGCGATCGGCGACGACACCGCGATCGCGATGATCACGCACGTGAACTACCGCACCGGCTACATGCACGACATGGCCGAGCTGACGAAGCTGATCCACGACAAGGGCGCGCTCGCGCTGTGGGATCTCGCGCATTCGGCGGGCGCGGTGCCGGTCGACCTGAACGGCGTCGGCGCGGACTACGCGGTCGGCTGCACGTACAAGTATCTGAACGGCGGTCCCGGTTCGCCCGCGTTCGTGTGGGTGCCCAAGCGCCATCAGAACGAATTTGCGCAGCCGCTGTCCGGCTGGTGGGGTCATCGCGCGCCGTTCGAGATGGACCCGGCGTATCAGCCGGATGACGGCATTGGCCGCTTCCTGTGCGGCACGCAGCCGATGGTGTCGATGGCGCTGGTCGAATGCGGGCTCGACGTGTTCCTGCAAACCGACATGCAGGCGGTCCGCAAGAAGTCGCTCGCGCTGACCGATCTGTTCATCGAACTGGTCGAAGCGCGTTGCGGCGAGTTTCCGCTCAAGCTTGTGACACCGCGTGAGCACGCGCAGCGCGGCTCGCATGCGAGCTTCGAACATCCGCATGGCTATGAGGTGATGCAGGCGCTGATCGCGCGTGGCGTGATCGGCGACTATCGTGAGCCGCATGTGTTGCGCTTCGGTTTTACGCCGCTCTATACGCGCTTCGTCGATGTGTGGGACGCCGTCGAAACCTTGCGCGACGTGCTCACGCAAGAGACCTGGCGGGCACCTGAATTCGCCGCTCGCGGCGCCGTGACCTGAGGAGCGCGCAATGACCGATCACATGCAAACACCGGGTTTGCCGGAAGAGCCCGTCGCGCAGGGGTGTCCGTTCGGGCATGGGCGTGGGGGGGCTTCGGCCTCCGCCGCTCCAACTGCCAAAGCTTCCGATGCCCCGGACGCCGCTGAAGGCGGCTGGCATGACGCGCAGCTCGACTTCTCCGAATCGATGAGCTACGGCGATTATCTGTCGCTCGGAACGGTACTGGACGCACAGCACCCGTTGTCGCCGGATCACAACGAGATGCTGTTCATCATCCAGCATCAGACGAGCGAGCTGTGGATGAAGCTCGCATTGTATGAACTGCGCGCCGCGCTGAAGGCGGTGCATCGCGACGAACTGCCGCCCGCGTTCAAGATGCTCGCGCGCGTGTCGCGAATCATGGAGCAGCTGGTGCAGGCGTGGAGCGTTCTCGCGACGATGACGCCGTCCGAGTACACCGCGATGCGGCCTTATCTCGGCAGTTCGTCGGGCTTCCAGTCGTATCAGTATCGGCAGATCGAGTTTCTGCTCGGCAACAAGAACGAGCAGATGCTCAAGCCGCATGCGCATCGCGCGGACGTGTTCGCCGAAGTGAAGGCCGCGCTCGAAGCGCCTTCTTTCTACGACGAAGTGGTGCGATTGCTGTCGCGCCGCGGCTTCGCGATTTCATCTTCGAGACTGGAGCGGGATTGGACCCAGCCTACTACTCACGACGCGTCGGTCGAAGCGGCCTGGCTCGAGGTGTACCGTAATCCGTCGCAGCATTGGGAGCTGTACGAGATGGCCGAAGAACTGGTCGATCTCGAAGACGCGTTCAGGCAATGGCGGTTCAGGCACGTGACCACGGTCGAGCGGATCATCGGCTTCAAGCAGGGCACCGGCGGAACGAGCGGCGCGACCTATTTGCGCAAGATGCTGGACGTGGTGCTGTTTCCCGAGCTTTGGCATGTGAGGACGATGCTTTAACAAGCGAAGCGGGCCTTCGCAGAACCAGACTCACCTCGCCGTATATCCCCCATCGATTGGCAAACAAACGCCGCTAATCATGGACGCCGCGTCGCTCAGCAAAAACATGATCGGCGCGGCGACTTCGCCGGATTCGGCAAAGCGCCGCAACGGAATCGCCTTCAAAGCAGGCTCGCGTTTGGCGGGCTCGCTCCACGCCTGCACCGCCATCGGTGTCAACGTGACGGTCGGATTCACGCTGTTCACGCGAATCCCGAACGGCCCCAACTCGATGCACAGCGCACGCGTCACCGCATCGAGCGCCGCCTTCGAAGCCGAATAGCTCAGATGATCGTCGAGCGCCACGAGCGCCGCCTGGCTCGAAACGTTCACGATACTGCCCGCGCGTTTCGCGTCGATCATCCCACGCGCCACATGCTTGGCAACCAGTACCGCGCCACGCGCGTTCACCGCCATCACGCGATCGAAGCTCGCGGCCGTGGTATCCACCGCGCGTTCGAGCAACGCGATTCCCGCGCAATTCACGAGTCCGTCGAACACGTCGAGCGAACCCAGCGCGTCGTCGATCGCGGCTTCATCGCTCACGTCGAGCCTCAGCGGCTCGCAGCCGGTTTCCTCGGCTAGCCGCGCGAGTTCGTTGACGTTGCGCGCCGCGGCGACGACAGTCGCGCCCGCCTCGCACAACGCCACGACCGTTGCGCGGCCGATTCCGCTAGAGGCGCCCGTCACGAGAATCGAGCGGCCGGAAAAATCAAAGGTCGTATTCATGATGATTGCAACCGATGCATGACCGGCTTCAGAGCCGGATACAAGTCTGTATAAATGCCGAAGCGCTGTTCGTACAACGTCATCCGACGCGCGTCGGGCTGCGCGCGTTCGATCAACGTCACCCAGCTGCCCTCGGCCGCTTCCCGCTCGATCAGTCCGACGCCGACAGCCGGGCGCGTGGCATGCGCCTACGCACACGTTCGCGTTCGAAGTTCATGCACGCGGCTTCATCAACACCTTGATCGAATCGAGCGAGTTCGCGACCTTGATCGCCTCGTCCCACTCTTCCAGAGAAAAGCCGTGCGTGACGATGCCGTTCGACGTGACGAGTCCACGCGCCAGCAGATCGATTGCGATCGGATAGCAGTAGGGTCCAAGATGCGCGCCGCGCACGTCGAGTTCCTTGCGGTCGCCGATCACCGACCAGTCGAGCGTCGTATCCGCGCCGAACACCGAGAACTCGACGAAGCGCCCGAGCTTGCGAATCAGGTCCATGCCCTGGTTCACGCCGATCGGCGCGCCGGTGGTTTCGATATATACGTCGCAGCCGTAGCCGTCGGTGAGCGAACGGATGATCGCCAGCGCGTCTTCCTTCTGCGGATTGATCGTCACGTCCGCGCCGTACTCACGCGCGAGCGCGAGGCGCTCTTCCACGAGGTCGATCACCACCAGCTTCTTCGGCGTCTTCAGATGCGCGACTTGCGTCATCATCAAACCAAGCGGACCCGCGCCCGCGATCACCACCACATCGTCGAGTTGCACGTCACCACGATTGACCGTGTGGATCGCGCAGGCGAGCGGCTCGATGATCGCCGCGTCTTCGAGCGAGATGCCGTCGGGAATCTTGTGCACGATCGCTGTCGGCGGAATCCGCATGTACTCGGCCATGCCGCCGTCCGCCACTTCGCGCTGAAAGCCGAAGATGTTGTGCACTTCGCACATCCAGTACTGACCGGATTTGCAATACCGGCACTTGCCGCAAGGCACGATCTGTTCGGCGATCACGCGCTCGCCCTGCTTCACGCCGAAGTGTTCGGCCGCGCCCACGCCGATCTCCTCGACGTAGCCGAAGAACTCGTGCCCCGGAATCACCGGCGCTTTCACCCACGGGCTCGGACCGCCCCAGAACATCTTCGCGCCCGAGTAGCACTTGCAGTCGCTCGCGCAGATGCCGCACGCGGCGATGCGGATCACGAGTTCATGCGCGCGGGCGCGCGGCTTCGACACCTGCTCGACGCGATAGTCTTTCGGCGCATGACAGACGATGGCGGTCATGTTCGGCTTGTCGGATTGAGTCGTCATTGCATTGTCCTGCCAAAGAAGGAGTGAGTGGAGAAAGTTACTTTCTGCGGTCGCGGCTGAGGTAGATGGCGAGCAGAATGATTCCGACCTTGATCACGTTCTGCACATACGGATTCACGCCGACCATGTTCAGGCCTCACGCCGTGCGAACACAGCGCGATAGGTGTTGAAAAATGCGGTGTTGAAACGCGGGTGAAATGAAACGCTTCGGCTTGCAGCCCAGCGAAGGACTACACAGCCGCGCGATCGCTGCTGACTAGGTGAACGGATAAGCCGCGGCGACGCTGCGCGGCAGCCCCGGCGCGAGCACGATGGCCGGCGCGTCGTCGATGCCCGCGCCACGCGCCGCGGCTTCTTCGGACGCGTCGCGGCTCGCGTCGTTCAGTTGCTGATAGCGCCGGAATTTCGACGGCGCCATGCCCTTCACTGCGAGGAACTGCCGGTTGAAATTCGACAGGTTGTTGAAGCCCGCCTTGAAGCAGATATCGGTCACGCTTAGCTCGCCGTCGGTGAGCAACTGGCATGCGAGGTTGATGCGCATACGGTTCACGTACTGCACGAACGGCAAGCCGGTATGGCGGCGAAAATACCGCGAGAACGCGCTGACGCTCTGGCCGGCGAGCTGCGCCAGATCCGATTCGCGCAACTCGTTCGCGAGGTTCTTGCCGATATACGACAGCACGTGATTGATACGGGTCGACGCGAAGCCGGTCGGGTCGGCCTGATACGCGGGACTCGCGAGCGTCTCGCGGTCCTCGGCATTCGTCAGGATCTCTAACATCGACATGAACAGCACGAGTCGGCGTAGCCCGCGCGCCGCCAGCAATTCCATGAACAGCGGCTGGATCGCCGCGCTGGTGCGCGCGCCGAACGACACGCCGCGGCGCGAGTCGGCCAGCAGCGCTTCGACCTGGCGCCACTCAGGAAAGCTGTCGACGCAGCTCGACACGAACTCCTGCCCGAACTGCACGACCAGGTTGCGCTGCGCGATGGTCTCGCCTTCCGGCACGTCGCTGACCCAGTTGTGCGGCAGGTTCGGCCCCATCAACACGAGGTTGCCGGGCGCGAAGCTGCTGATGTGATCGCCGACGAACATCTTGCCGGTGGTCGCGACGATCAGATGAATTTCGTATTCCGGATGAAAGTGCCAGCGCACCGTTCGGTACGGATAGCCATGCGACCACGCTTTGAACGATTCGTCGCGGCGCACGGCCACGATTTCCAGATCGGGTTGCACTGTCTGCCTCCATGAAGCGGCCGTCGAACCGGCCGCTGATCTTCGTCTTGTAGACGAAAAGTAGCCTTCAAACGCGCCGGCCACCACTAAAAATGAGACCGTGGACCAATACTTTTTTGCATTCGGGTTAATCCTGGCGCGTCCGGCGTCAAATTTGACGCAATGCAATACACACCGTGAGCCGCTTGCGCTCGCCCGGCGAGCGACCGCGAACACCCGGCCAAGCCCCGCCACGCCGCGCTGCGCCACGAAAACCCTGTCGCGCCGCCTTGACTTTCGTTTCGGCGGGTACGATCATTCGCTCACATGCAGAGCAAATGCTCCACTTAAGAAAAACGCAGGCTCCGAGCCGTACGGGCAACTGCAACCAGCAACTGCAACCATCAGATCGGAGTAAGCGCTAAAGCGCTAACGGCAAAGATTATGGGATCGGAGTAAGCGCTAAAGCGCTAACGGCAAAGATCATGGGATCGGAGTAAGCGCTAAAGCGCTAACTCCGATCGACACAGGAGACGCACATGAACAGCGGGCAAGGCAGCGGCGCAGCCGCACACGTGATCCTGCACATCGGCGCGGGATCGTTTCATCGCGCGCATCAGGCGTGGTATCTGCACCGATTGAACGAGGCGAAGCTGGCCGGCGAGTCGCACTGGTCGCTGACGGTCGGCAATATCCGCAGCGACATGAACGCGGTGCTCGAAGCGCTCGCCGCGCAAAACGGCGTCTATACGCTGGAGACCGTCACGCCTCAGGGCGAGCGCGCGTACGAGACGATCCGTTCGATCGAGCGCGTGGTGCCGTGGACCGAAAACCTCGACGCGCTGATCGAAGCGGGCGCCGATCCGGCCTGCAAGATCATCGCGTTCACCGTCACCGAAGGCGGCTATTACCTCGACGAACATGACCGGCTCGATACCGCGAACGCCGACCTCGCCGCCGACCTCAAAGGCGGCCACACCACGATCTACGGCGCGCTGGCGGCGATTCTCGACGCGCGCATGAAACGCGGCGCGGGCCCCGTCACGCTGCAGACTTGCGACAACCTGCGCAGAAACGGCGAGCGTTTTCACGCGGGTATGAGCGAGTTTCTCGAACGGCGCGGCGCCACCGAACTGGCGCAATGGTTCGACGACCACACCGCGTGCCCGAGTTCGATGGTCGACCGCATCACGCCGCGTCCGACGCCCGACGTGCGCGAGCGCGTCAAGGCCGCGACCGGGGTCGACGACGCGTGCCCGGTGATGGGCGAAGCGTTCATCCAGTGGGTGGTCGAGGACCGCTTCATCGCCGGCCGTCCCGCATGGGAGAAAGTCGGCGCCGAACTGGTCGACTCGGTGCTGCCCTACGAGGAAGCGAAGATCCGCATTCTGAACGCGCCGCATAGCTGCATCGCGTGGGCCGGCACGCTGGTCGGGCTGAACTACATTCACGAAGGCACGCTCGACGCCGACATCCGCCAGTTTGCATTCGACTACGTGACCGAGGATGTGATCCCGTGTCTGTCGCCGAGTCCGCTCGATCTCGAACGGTATCGCGACGTGGTGCTCGAACGCTTCAGCAATCCGTATATCCAGGACACCAACCAGCGCGTCGCGGCCGACGGCTTTTCGAAGCTGCCAGGCTTCATCGCGCCGACGCTGTCCGAGTGTTTCGAACGCGGCGCCACGCCCGCTGCGACGGCGATGCTGCCCGCGCTGTTCTTCCGCTTTCTGGAACGCTGGCACGCCGGCAAGCTGCCGTACGCCTATCAGGACGGCGTGATGGACGAGCGCGTCGCGCGCGGCTTCTTCGCGGCGCCCGATCCGTTGCAGGCGTTCGCCGCCGACCGTCTGCTATGGGGCAGCATGGCGCAGACACCGGAGCTGGAAGCAGCGCTCGCTGGCGCGCTCGCGCGCGTCGATGTCTGGCTCGCCAAACGCGGCGCGGTTTGAACACCGCACTGCGCCTTCTTTCGAATCACGCGCGCGGCCAGGCTTAATGCGCATGGCAGCGCGCGTCATGTGCGGCTAAAGTAGCGCATCCCTAACGACGAAGGTTTCGCGCCCATGTATCTCGGCATCGACCTCGGCACGTCCGAAGTGAAAGTTCTGCTGCTCGCCTCCGATGGACGCGTGATCGCCACTGCGGGCTCCCCCTTTACCGTTTCGCGTCCGCATCAGCGTTGGGCCGAACAGAATCCCGAGGACTGGTGGACGGGCACGCGCGCGGCGCTCGCCGCATTGCGCGCGCGGCATCCCGACGAGTTCGCGCAGATTCGCGGCATCGGCCTGTCGGGGCAGATGCACGGCGCGGTGCTGCTGGATGCGGAGGACCGCGTGCTGCGGCCCGCGATCCTGTGGAACGACATGCGCAGCGACAAGGAGTGCGCGGAGCTGACCGAGCGTGCGCCGGATCTGCACAGCGTCGCCGGCAATCTGGCGATGCCGGGTTTCACCGCGCCGAAGCTGCTGTGGGTCGCGCGCCATGAGCCGGAGATTTTCGCGCGAACCGCCTGGGTGCTGCTGCCGAAAGATTATTTGCGCCTGCAGCTGACGGGCGGCAAGGTGTCCGATCCATCCGATGCGGCCGGCACGTTGTGGCTCGATGTCGCAAAGCGTGATTGGTCCGACTCGCTGCTCGCCGCGTGCAACATGACGCGCGCGCAGATGCCGGCGCTCGCCGAAGGCAGCGCGCCATCCGGCACGCTACTGCCCGAAGTGGCGCGCGAATTCGGTTTGCGTGACGGCGTGATCGTCGCGGCCGGCGGCGGCGACAACGCCACCAGCGCGATCGGCATCGGCGCGACGCAACCGGGCGACGGCTTCGTGTCGCTCGGCACGTCGGGCGTGCTGTGCGTGGTCGGCGACAGCTTCCGGCCGAACCCGGCGTCCGCCGTGCACGCGTTCTGTCATGCGATTCCAGACCGCTGGCATCAGATGAGCGTGGTGTTGTCGGCGGCGAGTTGCCTGCGCTGGGTCTGCAAGCTCACCTCCACCGACGAGCCGACCCTGCTCGCCGAAATCGAGGCGCTCCCCGCCGACGCATTGACCACCGCGCCGCTGTTCCTGCCGTATCTGTCCGGTGAACGCACGCCGCACAACGACCCGTATGCGCAAGGCGTTTTCTTCGGCATGAACCACGCGACCGATCGCGCATTGCTCGGCTATGCGGTGCTCGAAGGCGTGACGCTCGCGCTCACCGACGGCCTCGACGCGCTGCGCGCGGCCGGCACCGAAGCGAAAGCGCTGTCGCTGCTCGGCGGCGGCGCACGCAGCGATTACTGGGCGCAACTGCTGGCCGATGCGCTCGACACTGCGACCCGCAAGCACGGCGGCGGCGAAACCGGCGCGGCGCTCGGCGCGGCGCGGCTCGGCTGGCTGGCCGCGGGCGGCGATCCGGCCACGGTGCTGACCAAGCCACCCATCGAAAAGGAGTTCACGCCGAATCCGCGCCGGCATGCCGAGTTGCGCACGCGGCTCGAAGCCTATCGCGCGCTGTACCGTCACGTGCGGCCGCTGTTCGACCCGGCGCGAGCGCCGCTCGCCTGAGCCAGCGGCAAACCACGGCCGGCTGGCGTTCAGAGGCGCAGACCGGCTGTTATCATCGGCGCACTTCAAGCGAGCCGTTACCGTGCCCAAGTCCACAGAAAAACTAGATCTCGCTACCCGCGCGGCGTGGCTTTACTACGTCGCCGGCAATACCCAGAACGAAATCGCCGAGAAGCTTCAGGTCTCACGCCCGGTCGCGCAACGGCTGGTGGCGTTCGCAGTGGAAAAGAATCTGATCCGCGTGCGCGTCGATCACAAACTGGCCGACTGTCTGTCGCTCGCGGATCAACTGTCGAAACGCTATGGCCTCAGCATGTGCGAAGTCGTGCCGATCGACGGCGACACATCCGACGAAGTCGACCGCAAACTGGCCGTAGCCGGGGCGCAGGTGATGGAACGCTATCTCGGCGCCGAAAAACCGATGGTGGTCGCGGTGAGCAGCGGCCGAACGCTGAAGGCCGCGGTCGATCAGATCGCGCAACTGGACCGTCCGCAGCATCGGCTGGTGTCGATGGTCGGGGCGATCGCGCAGGACGGCTCGTCGAACCGCTACGACGTCGCGCTGCACATTTCCGAAAAGACCGGCGGCAAGCATTTCCTGCTGCCCGCGCCGCTGCTCGCCGATAGTGAAGCCGAGCGCGCGCAGTGGTGCAATCACCGGCTGTACCGGATCGTCGAGTCGCTGTCGGCGCAAGCCGATGTCGCGTTCGTCGGGATCGGCAATATCGGGCCGACGTGTCCGCTTCACGAAGACGGATTTATCACATCGGCGGAAGTGAAGGAATTGATGCAGAACGGCGCGGTGGCGGAAATGCTCGGACTGCCGATCGATGCCGCCGGCGCGCACGTCGAATCGCCGACCGGCCGGCGCGTGACGAGCATCGCACTCGATGCGCCGCCGCGCCGCCCGACGATCGGTTTCGCCGGCGGCCAGCGCAAACGCGAAGCGCTGATCGCGGTGCTCAAGGGCGGTTGGCTGTCGGGATTGGTGACTGACGAGTTGTGCGCGCGCGCGGCGTTGGAAGCGTGAGCGTTGCGGCGTTGTGCGTTCGCTAGACAGGCAGTCGCGCATGCCGGTTCGCGGATCACAGCCTGAATAAAAGTAGAAAAGGAAAGCGGAACCCCACCGTGTTACACCAGCGGCAATCCGTCGGTAATGATGATCCGGTAATCGCCGCCCTTCAACCGCGTCTCGCTCACAGCCTGATACGCCGGACTTCGATACCACGCAAGCGCTTCATCGTAGCCGGTGAATTCGAGAATCAGTATGTCCTCGATCGCGGGCCCCTCCACCACTTCCTTGCGCCCGTGACTCGCCAGCATCATCACCGGATACTGTTCGAAGACTGCGGGCGCGATCTGTTTGTATTCTTCCAGCTTGGCAAGGTCGAGGGTTTTCTCGCGCGTGATGACGACATAGGCCGGCATGAGCTTTTCCTGAGCGTAAATGAACGGAAAGCGGCGCGGCCGCCGCCTTTCCGAATCTCACGCGGCCAGCACTTCAACGATCTTACGCTGGAATGCTTTCCCTTCGCTGTCGAACAGATGGCAGTGCTCGGGGGTGGCGCCGAGCTTTTGCGTGTCGCCCTTCGCGTGCCGTTCGAGCGGCGGAATCCGCGCGATCAGACCGTCCGGCGCGACGCTGGATTCCGCATACAGATACGCCGCGTCGCCGAGCGATTCGACCGCCATCGTGCGGGCCGACACGCCGTCGTCGGTGGTGCCCACGTGCAGGTGTTCGGGGCGGATGCCGACCGTCACCTTGTCGCCCTGCTTGACCGCGCCCGGCTCCACCGCGACGCGCTGCGTCTCGCCGGTTTCGTAGCGCACCGTGACGCCGTCGTGCGTGACCGACTGCACGACGCCTTCCATGAAGTTCATTTTCGGCGAACCGATGAAGCCCGCGACGAACCGGTTGGCCGGCGCGTGATACAGCATGGTCGGGCTGCCGACCTGTTCGAGATTGCCCGCCGACAGCACGACGATCTTGTCGGCCAGCGTCATCGCTTCGACCTGATCGTGCGTCACGTAGATCATCGTGGTCTTGAGCTCGTCGTGCAGACGCGCGAATTCGAGGCGCATTTTCACGCGCAGCGCCGCGTCGAGGTTCGACAGCGGTTCGTCGAACAGGAACACCTTCGGCTTGCGCGTGATCGCCCGGCCGATCGCCACGCGCTGGCGCTGGCCGCCCGACAGCTGCTTGGGCTTGCGATCGAGCAGATGGTCGATGTGCAGGATCTTCGCCGCGTTGCGCACGGCCGCGTCGATCTCCGGCTTCTTCGTGCCCGCCAGCTTCAGGCCGAACGCCATGTTGTCGTACAGCGTCATGTGCGGATACAGCGCGTACGACTGGAACACCATCGCGATGCCGCGCTTGGCGGGCTGCACGTCGTTCATGCGCGCACCGTCGATAGTGAGGTCGCCGCCGCTGATGTCTTCGAGGCCGGCGATCATCCGCATCAAGGTCGATTTACCGCAGCCGCTCGGGCCCACGAACACGACGAATTCGCCGTCCGCGATGTCGAGGTTGATGTCGCGCATCACTTCGTTTTCGTCGTAGGCCTTTCTGATGTTGCGCAGAGTTACGCTTGCCATGATGTGTCTCCGTGTAATGCTGTGTGTTGCCTGGGTGTTGCCGATGTGTTGCCTGTGCGTTGAGTTTTCGTCGCCGTCAAGCGCGCGCTCAAGGCGCCGCCGCCGTCGCGCTCAGCGTCCATTGCGCGACCAGATCCGGCAACTGCTGCATGTCGTCGAATACGTGACGCGCGCCGGCCGCATGCAGCTTGTCGATCTGCGCGTCGCTCGCATGACCGCCGCCGACAAAGCCGAGCACCGTCATGCCCGCCGCGCTCGCCGCCGTCACGCCCGTCACGCTGTCCTCCACCACGAGGCACGCCCACGGCGCGAGCCCCAGCCCCTGCGCCGCCGCCAGATAGACATCGGGCGCAGGCTTCGGATTCGGCACCGCGTCGGCGCAGAAGAGGCGCTCGCCGAAGAACCGCACGAGGCCCGTGCGCGCCAGAACAGTCTCCACATAGGGCCGGAAGCTGTTGCTCGCGCAGCCTTTGACGAGCGGCACCTGGGTCAGCGCGGCCTCGATGCCTTCGACCGCCGGTGCCTGGATCGCCGCCGCTTCGACCGCGCGGCGGATCGCGTCGATATCGGCGACGCTCAAGCTTTTGCCGAGCTGGGCCGCCGTGGCCTGCAACACCCTCTCGATGCGCAGGCCGAGCAGCGGCAGCACCACTGGCTCGACATGGGTATCGGGCCAGCGCGCTTCGAGTTCGTGCACCAGCATCTGCGCCGCCACGGCTTCGCTGTCGATCAACACACCGTCGCAATCGCAGATCAGCGCGAGCTTGCCTGGCGTCATTTGACCGCCCCGAACGTGAGGCCGCGCACCAGTTGCTTCTGCGACAGCCAGCCGACGATCAGGATTGGCGCGACCGCCAGCAGCGAAGCCGCCGACAGCTTGGCCCAGAACAAGCCTTCAGGACTCGAATACGACGCGATGAACACGGTCAGCGGCGCGGCGTTCGAACTCGACAAATTGATGCTCCAGAACGCTTCGTTCCACGACAGGATTACGAGCAGCAGCGCAGTGGACGCGAGCCCCGGCAGCGACATCGGCATCAGCAGATAGACGATTTCCTGCCACGTCGCCGCGCCGTCGATACGACCGGCTTCGAGAATGTCGCGCGGAATTTCGGCGAAGTACGTGAACGACATCCACACCGCGATCGGCAGGTTGATCAGCGTGTAGACGATCACCAGACCCGACACCGTATCGAGCAGCCCGCTGTTTTTCCACAGCAGATAGATCGGCACCAGCACGCCGACCGACGGCATCATCTTGGTCGACAGCATCCACAGCAGCACTTTCTGCGTGCGGCGCGTCGGGAAGAACGCCATCGCATACGCGGCCGGCACGGCGAGAATCAGGCACAGCAGCGTGACGCCCACCGAGATCAGGATCGAATTCCACGCGAACAAAAAGTAATTGCTGCGCGCGAACACCTCGCGGAAGCTGTCGAACGTCGGCGTGAAAAAGAGCGACGACGCATAAGCCTGCTGCTCGGTCTTGAACGCGGTGATCGTCATCCAGAAGATCGGAAAGAACAGCAGCAACGCGACCAGCCAGGCGATCACGCCGGGGATACCGCGACGGATCGCGTCGAACGGCGACTTCGCCGGCACGGTCATGGGCGTCGTCGAGGACGCCGGAGTGGAGGCAACGTGGCTCATTTTTCGTACTCCCCTTTCAGGTTCTTCGCGAGCATCCGCACGAGGAAGAACGACACGATGTTGGCCAGCACGACAGCGAGAATGCCGCCCGCCGACGCAAGACCGACGTCGAACTGTTGCAGGCCCAGCGAAAAGATCAGGTAAGACAGATTGGTGGTCGCGTTGCCCGGACCGCCGCCCGTGGTCGTATAGATTTCGGCGAAGATCGACAGCAGGAAAATGGTCTCCATCATCACCACCACCGCGATCGCCCGTCTCAGGTGTGGCAGCGTGATGTAGAAGAACATCGAGAACGGACCCGCGCCGTCGATCTTCGCCGCTTCCTTCTGCTCCTGATCGAGCGACTGGATCGAGGTGAACAGGATCAGGAAGGCGAACGGCAGCCACTGCCACGCGACGATCATGATCACCGCCGTGAGCGGATAGACGGCGAACCAGTCGATCGGCTGCAGGCCGATCGCGCGCATGCCCTGCGCGATCAGGCCGTACACCGGATGCAAGATCATGTTCTTCCAGATCAGCGCGCTGACCGTCGGCATCACGAAGAACGGCGCGATGGCGAGCAGCCGCGCGACACCCTGGCCGTAAAACTTGCGGTCGAACAGGATCGCCATCAGCACGCCGCCGACCACGGTGATCACCAGCACGGAGACGATCAGTTCGAGCGTGTTGGCGATCGACGGCCAGAACGACGGATCGCTCGCGAGATACCGGTAGTTATCGAGGCCGGCGAATCCGCGCAGATCCGGGTTCAGCAGGTTGTAGTGCGAGAAAGAAAACCAGATCGTCATCGCGAGCGGAATCGCCATCCACAGCACCAGCACGGCGACCGACGGCGAGACCAGCCAACGGGCCGAATTGGCTTTGTGGAGTTCGCGTTCTCTTTCTGTTTGGGGATGGGCATGCATGAGAGGTAGGCGCAAAGGACGCATGATTGACCACCTGTTCGGTAATGCGCGGGGCGTCCGCCTGAACGGCGCATGCCGCGCGAAGCGCGGCGCGAACGGCCCGCTGTGCTGCGTGAGCCGGCTGACGGGCGTCAGCCGGCGCGTGCCACATCACTGAAGTGGCTTGGTTGCCGCGTTACTTCTGCTTCACTTCTGATAACCGGCCTGCTTCACCGCGCGATCCGCGGTCGCATTGCCGGCTGCCAGCGCCTGATCGACCGTCATCTGGCCGGCAACCGCGCCGGAGATGCTTTGACCGACCACGGTGCCAAACGACTGGAACTCAGGAATCCCGACGAACTGCACGCCCGTGTACGGCACTGGCTTGAGAGTCGGGTGATCGGGGTCAGCCGTTTCGATTGCCTTCAGCACGAAAGCGCCGAACGGTGCAGCCTTCTGGTACTCGGGCCGCGCGTAGGTGGACTGACGCGTTCCGGGCGGCACCGAGGCCCAGCCTTCATCCTTCGCAACCAGTTCGATGTATTCCTTCGACGTGGCCCACGTGATGAACTTCTTCGCCGCATCGGGCTGCTTCGACGATTTCGGAATCGCCAGCGCCCACGCCCACAGCCAGTGCGAACCCTTCGGCGTGACGGCGATCGGCGCCGCGGCGAAACCGACCTTGTCCGCGATCTGCGACTGCTGCTTGTTGTACAGCATGCCGGCCGCCACCGTCGCGTCGATCCACATCCCGCACTTGCCTGACGACATCAGCGTGAGGTTTTCGTTGAAGCCGTTCGAGCTGGCTCCCGGCGGGCCGTCCTTCTTCAGCAGATCGACGTAGAACGTGATCGCCTTCTTCCATTCAGGCGACGTGAGCTGCGCATTCCACTTCTCGTCGAACCAGCGGCCGCCGAAGGTGTTCACCACTGTCGTGCCGTACGCCATGTTTTCGCCCCAGCCCGCCTTGCCGCGCAGGCAGATGCCGTAGATGCCGTTGGCTTTGTCTGTGAGCTTGTCGGCGAATTGCGCGATCTGGTCGTAGGTCGGCTGATCGGGCATTTTCAGCCCGGCCTTGTCGAACAGATCCTTGCGGTAATAGGTCATCGAACTTTCGACGTAGAACGGCAGCGCGTACAACTGGCCGCCGCTCGACAGGCCGTCGCGGGCCGTCTTCACGACGTCGTTCAGATCGTAGCTGGCGGGCAGATTGGTGAGCGGCGCGAGCCAGCCGCGCTTGCCCCATTGCGGCGTTTCATATGCGCCGATCGTCATCACGTCGAACTGGCCGCTGCCGGTTGTGATGTCGGTCGTGGCGCGCTGACGCAGCACGTTTTCCTCGAGAATCACCCAGTTCAGCTTGATGTCCGGATTCGCCTTTTCGAATGCGGGCGAAAGCTTCTTCAGCTCGATCATGTCCGGGTTGTTCAACGTCGCGATCGTCACGGTGGCCGCCGACGCGCTCAACGCAAAGCATGCAACCGCGCCGGCACTGACCGCCTTCAGCGTGGATTTGAAAGCTGGTTTCATGTGTTGTCTCCTTTCTCGTACGTTATGTGATGCTGCGTTGTTCTACGAAAACGACGGGGATCGCGCAGGGTTGCGTGCCCACGTTCAGCTCATCCAGTTGCCGCCGTCGACGTTCAGCGTCTGCGCGGTGATGTAGTCCGCGTCGGCCGAGGCGAGAAACAGCGCCGCGCCGGTCAGATCGTCCGGCACGCCCATGCGGCCAAGCGGCACCGCTTCGCCGACCAGCCGCTTCTTCTCGCCGAGCGGCCGGTTTTCATAGCGGGCGAAGAGCGCGTCGACTTCGTTCCACATCGGCGTGTCGACGACCCCCGGCGCGATGCCGTTCACGTTGATCTTGTGCGGCGCGAGCGCAAGCGCCGCGGATTGCGTGTAGCTAAGCACGGCGGCCTTGGTCGCGCAGTAGTGCGAGACCAGCGCCTCGCCGCGACGTCCGGCTTGCGATGACATGTTGATGATCTTGCCGCCACGGCCCTGCTCGACCATCCGGCGCGCGACCGCTTGCATCAGGAAGAACATGCCCTTCACGTTGACCGCGAAGAGGCGGTCGAACACGTCCCAGGACTCGTCGAGGATCGGGCGCATGTCGAAGAGCGCCGCGTTGTTGAACAGAATGTCGACCTGGCCGAAGCGCTCCAGCGTGCTTGCCAGAATGCGCTGGATGTCATCGCGGCGCGTGATGTCGGCGCTCACGCTCAGCACGCGCTCGCCGTAAGTGGCGCGCAGCGCGTCGCCGAAACTGTCCGCCGGCTTCACGTCGACCAGCACGCAGCACGCGCCTTCGTCTAGATAGCGCCGGGCCACCGCTTCACCGATTCCACTGGCCGCGCCCGTGAGAATGGCCACCTTGTCTTGTAATCGTGCCGCCACCGCATGTCTCCGGTTCGTTCTGCTTCTTGAGGCGCAGCGAGCGAACGCTCATTGCGCGAACAATTGCTCTGTTGGTGATCGAATGATCGGATACGGACCGGGCCATGTCAAGGCGCTCGACCAGATTTCGATGGTGCAGCGCGGAAGGACGCCACGCATGCCGCAGGTGCCTTCAGCAACACTAGTACGGGAAATCGACGACAGCCAATTCGCGTTCCGCGCAGCCCGCTGACAAAAATTCAAGATACGTTATATCATTGCGGCCTTGCTTCGCTTCGAAGCCTTTGCCGTCTGATTGCGGTTTCATTGCCGTTCTGTCTGGAGGCCCATGCCGATGGCTACGTCGATTGCAGAACACCACGCCTTGCGGCTCGCGCATGCCGACGCGCACGCCGTCGCGCAGGGACTCGCGCTCACGCCTTTGCGTCGTCAGGTTTACGCGGCGATCGTCGCCAGCGAGCGGCCGGTCGGCGCGTACGAGCTGCTGGATGCGCTCGAACCGGAACGCGGCCGCATGCCGCCCACGACCGTGTACCGCGCGCTCGACTTCCTGCTCGCGCACGGCTTCGTCCATCGGATCGAATCGAAGAATGCGTACGTGGCCTGCTGCGAAGTCGGCGTGCCGCATCGCAGCCAGTTCCTGATGTGCGACGGCTGCGGCGCGACCGTCGAGATCCCCGGCGAAGACCTCGCCGACCAGTTGTCGCATAGCGGGCCCGCGAACGGCTTCGAAGTGCATCGACAGGTGATCGAACTCAGCGGTCTGTGCGCGCCGTGCGCCCGCGCGGCGCGTCCCGCGGGCGGTTCTTCATGAAGCCACGCACGAGCTGATGCACGCAGCCGCGCCGGCCGCGAGCCGCCAAATGCCCCTAACGTTTGCAGTTCATTCAACTTTCACGCAGCAGGAAACAAAGATGAGAAAGATCGGGTCGATGTGGTTCGAGGCGCGCCGGGCGCTGAAACTGTCGACGTGCGTGGCCGTAGGCGCGGCGGCATTGGCGTTCGGCCACGGCGCGTTTGCCGCGGACGCGAAAATCCCGGTGGTCGCCGCGGAGAATTTTTATGGCGACGTGGTGCAGCAACTGGGCGGCGATCGCGTCGACGTGACGAGCATCCTCAGCAATCCGGACCAGGATCCGCATCTGTTCGAAGCCAGCCCGAAAACCGCGCGTGCGTTGCAGCATGCCAGCCTTGTGGTCTACAACGGCGCCGACTACGATCCGTGGATGGCGAAACTGCTGGCCGCGTCGAAGGGTGCGAAGCGCACCACGATCGTCGCCGCCGATCTGACCGGCAAGAAGGGCGGCGACAATCCGCACCTCTGGTACGACCCGGCGACCATGCCGAAAGTGGCGCGCGCGGTGAGCGACGCGCTCGTCGCGGCTGACCCGGCGCACAAGTCGGCGTACGATGCGAACCTCGCGAAGTTTCTCGACTCGCTCAAGCCGATCGACGCCAAGGTCGCCGAACTGCATGGCCGCTACGCGGGCGTGCCGGTCACGGCAACCGAGCCGGTGTTCGGCTACATGTCGGACGCGGTGGGCCTGACGATGCGCAATCAGCGCTTCCAGCTCGCGACCATGAACGACACCGAAGCCAGCGCGGCCGATATCGCCGCGTTCGAACGCGATCTGCGCGAGAAGCGCGTGCGCGTTCTGATCTATAACAGCCAGGCAACCGAGGCCCTGACCCAACGCATGTTGAAGCTCGCGCAGCAATCGCAGGTGCCGACCATGAGCGTCACCGAAACCCAGCCGGCCGGCAAGACCTATCAGACGTGGATGCTGACGCAGCTCGACGCGCTGGGCGCAGCGCTGGCCGCAGGCGATGTGAACGGCGCAAGCGGAGCGAACAGCGCGAAGGCAGCGAAATCGGCAACCTCGGGCGCCAAAGGAAAAACCCCATGACCTCGACTGGCCGCAACGCGCCAGCCAGCGCCTCAGCCAACGAATCAGCGAGCGCACTCACGAGCGCTCCCCGCGGCGCGCCCGTGCTCGAACTCGAACGCGTGACCCTCGAACTGGGCGACCGCACGATCTTGCACGACGCCGGCTTCGTGGTGAACCAGGGCGAATTCATCGGCGTGCTCGGGCCGAACGGCGCGGGCAAGACCACACTGATGCGCGCCGTGCTCGGCCTCGTGCCCGCGGCCCAAGGCGCGATCCGCGTGCTCGGGCAGCCGGTCGAGCGCGGTAATGCGTCGATCGGCTATATGCCGCAAACGCGCAGCGCGCTCGCCGGCCGCCGGGTGCGCGGCCGCGATTTCGTCGCGATGGCCGCCGACGGCCATCGCTGGGGCTTGCCGCATGCGGATCCCAAAACCCGCGCCGACGTCGAGCGCGTGCTCGATCTGGTCGGCGGCCGCAAGCTCGCCGAGCGGCCGCTGTCGGAACTGTCGGGGGGCGAACGTCAGCGGCTGCTGCTCGCGCAATGCCTGCTCGGCAACCCGAAGCTGCTGCTGCTCGACGAACCGCTGATCAGCCTCGACCCGCATCATCAGAAGAGCGTGGTGGAACTGGTGCGCAGCGTGCAGCAGGAACTCGGCATCGCCGTGCTGTTTTCCGCGCACGAACTGAATCCGCTCTTGAACTCGCTCGATCGCGTGCTGTATCTCGGCAGCGGCGTGGCGGCGCTCGGCACCGTCGACGAAGTGATCACGCGGCCGGTGCTGTCGCGCCTCTATGGCTCGCCGATCGACGTGATGCGCGTGAACGGCCGCATCTTCGTGATGTCGGGCGGCGTCGAAGTCGAGAAGCACGATCACGAGCATGAACACGACGAGGACGGCGGCCACGGTCACTCGCATTCACACGGGCATTCGCACGACCACGGCGGCGCGCACGGCCACTCACACCAGCACGACTCACGCGACGGACACACGCACGATGTTTGAATACGATTTCATGGTGAACGCATTCGCGGCGTCGGGGATCGTCGCGGTGCTGGCGGGCGTGGTGGGCTATTTTCTGGTGCTGCGCGGACAGACCTTCGCCGGCCACGCGCTCTCGCACGTCGGCTTCACCGGCGCGACCGGCGCGGTGCTGATCGGCATCTCGCCGATCTGGGGGATGATCGGTTTCACGCTTGCGGCAGGCGTCGGCATGGGCGCGCTCGGCGAACGTCTGGCCGGACGCGATGTGGCGATCGGCGTGATCCTGTCGCTGTCGCTCGGCTTCGGCCTGCTGTTTCTGCACTTCTTCACCGCGTACGCGACGCAGGTCACCGCGCTGCTGTTCGGCAACGTGCTCGGCGTGAACGCGTCGACGCTCGGCGTGCTGGCCGCGTTGGGCGTCGTCAGTCTGGGCGCGCTCGCGGCGATCATGCGGCCGCTACTGTTCGCTTCGTTGCAGCCGGAACTGGCCGAGGCCAAGGGCGTGTCGCTGCGTCTGGTGTCGATGCTGTTTCTGACGATTGCCGCGCTCGCCGTGGCGGCATGCACGCAGATCGTCGGCGTGCTGCTGGTCTTCACGCTGATGGTCGGCCCGGCTGCCGCGGCGCAAAACATGACGACGCGGCTCTCGGCCGGGCTCGTGCTCGCCGCCGTGTTCGCGCTGGTGCAGGCGTGGCTGGGTCTGACGCTGGCGTTCTATACCGATTGGCCGACGAGCTTCTGGATCACCGTGCTGTCGGCGGTGGTGTATGGCGGGAGTTTGTTGGGGCGGCGTTGACCGAACGCTGGCGCGCCGGTTTGCCGATGGCGGCTGCACATCCGCATGCCGCCGCCATCTGCGTTGCAAACTACAACGACGTCACCCGTTCAGCACCTTCGCGTGATGCGCGAGATGATCCTCGATGAACGTCGAGATGAAATAATAGCCGTGGTCATACGCTGCGTGACGGCGCAACGTCAGCGGCTGACCAGCGGACTGGCAGGCGGCTTCGAACACATCCGGATACAGCTGCTCGGCAAGGAACTGGTCCGCGAGTCCCTGATCGACCAGAATCCCTTGCGCGAACTTGCGCGATGCGTGCGCCACCAGCTCGCTCGCGTCGCACTGCTTCCACGCTTCGCGGTCTTCGCCCAGATAACCGCTGAACGCCTTCACGCCCCACGGGCAGCGCATCGGCGCGGCAATCGGCGCGAATGCCGACACCGACCGATAGATCTCCGGATTGCGCAACGCCAGCATCAACGCGCCGTGACCGCCCATCGAATGCCCGAAAACGCCGAGCCGCGCGCCGTCAACCGGCAGATTGGCGAGCACCGTTTCGCGCAGTTCATCGCGCACGTAGGAGTACATGCGATAGTGCTGCGCCCAGGGCTCTTGCGTGGCGTCGACGTAAAAGCCCGCGCCCACGCCGAAGTCCCAAGCCGCGCTTTCGCCCGGCACGCCCGCGCCACGCGGACTGGTATCCGGCGCGATCAACGCGATACCGTGCTGCGCCGCGAAGCGCTGCGCGCCCCCCTTCGTCGGAAAAGTTTCTTCCGTGGAGGTGAGACCCGCGAGATAGAACAGCGCGGGCACGTTCGCGTTGGCCTGCAAAGCCTGCGGCGGCAGATACACCGAGAAGCGCATCGGCAGACCGATGACCTGCGAGTCGTGCCGGTAGATGCGCTGCTCCCCGCCATGGCACGCGTGCGCCGATATGAGTTCAAGCATCGCGACGCTCCTCGTTTAGTACAGCACGACCGAGCGGATCGACTCGCCCTTCTTCATCAGATCGAAGCCTTCGTTGATGCGTTCGAGCGGCAGGCGGTGCGTGATCAGATCGTCGATATTGATCTTGCCTTCCATGTACCAGTCGACGATCTTCGGCACGTCGGTGCGACCGCGCGCGCCGCCGAATGCCGAGCCCTTCCATTCACGGCCCGTCACCAGCTGGAACGGACGCGTGCTGATCTCCTCGCCCGCCGCCGCCACGCCGATGATGAACGACTGGCCCCAGCCCTTGTGCGTGCACTCCAGCGCCTGACGCATCACCTTGGTGTTGCCGATGCATTCGAACGAATAGTCGGCGCCGCCATCGGTGAGCTGCACGATGTGGTCGACCACGTTCTCGACTTCGTTCGGGTTGATGAAGTGCGTCATGCCGAACTTCTTCGCCAGCTCGACGCGGCCCGGGTTGAGGTCGACGCCGATGATCTTGTCAGCGCCGACCATCTTCGCACCCTGAATCACATTCAGCCCGATGCCGCCGAGACCGAACACGACCACGTTCGCACCCGCCTCGACCTTCGCCGAATACACGACGGCGCCGACGCCGGTCGTCACGCCGCAGCCGATGTAGCAGATCTTGTCGAACGGCGCGTCTTCACGGACCTTCGCGACCGCGATTTCCGGTACGACGATGTAGTTCGAGAACGTGGACGTACCCATGTAGTGAAAGAGCGGCTTGCCGTCGAGCGAGAAACGCGAGGTGGCGTCCGGCATCAGACCCTTGCCCTGGGTCGCGCGGATCGCCTGGCACAGGTTGGTCTTGCGCGACAGGCAGAACTTGCACTGGCGGCACTCCGGCGTGTAGAGCGGAATCACATGATCGCCCTTTTTCAGCGTGCCGACACCCGGCCCTGTATCGACGATCACGCCCGCGCCTTCGTGGCCGAGAATCGCCGGAAAGATGCCTTCCGGATCGGCGCCCGACAGCGTGTAGTAGTCGGTGTGGCAGATGCCCGTCGCCTTCACTTCGATCAGGACTTCACCAGCACGCGGCCCTTCCAGATCGACTTCCTCGATCGTCAACGGGGCGCCGGCTTTCCATGCGATTGCTGCTTTGGTTTTCATCGTCAATGCTCCTGTGAGTCTATCAATGCGACGCGCGTCGCGGTGCGATGCGTCGCGGCGCGTGGAGGTCCCGCGGGTGTCCTGGTTTCGCTCGCTGCGCGTGACTCAAGCGCGACGCGGGCAGTTCACGTTGCTGCGGCTCTTGTCGTCCCAACCGGCCGGCAGCGCATCCCGGGTTCCAGGCTGGCGTGCGAAAAGCGTAATGGTATGGCAAAGCGCGTCATCGCGTTGTCCAAGGCCGAGATTGCTTCGGCTAGCGAACCGTCGTGTCGCCGAACCAGGTTTCGACGCGGCCGTATAGATCGAGAAAGCGCGCGTAACGTGCGGCAAGCGCCGTATCGTCTCGCGGACCCGCGACGCGCGTCGCGCCCGGCGCGAGCGCGGCGAGCTCATTGGCGTGCCAATGACCGCTGGCAAGGCCGCCGAGAATGGCCGCGCCACGCGGCGCGGCATTGGGACAATCGACCGCATGCAGTTCGACGTTCAGAGCATCGGCGAGCAACTGACGCCAGCGCGCGTCGACGGAGCCGCCGCCTGCAAGCTTCAATGTCGTCACCGTTGCGCCGCTCGCGCGAATCGCATCGAGCCCCGCGCGCAGTGAAAACGCGACGCCTTCGAACGCGGCGCGCATCATCGCGCCGCGTGTGTGATCGAGCGCAAGGCCGAGCCAGCCGCCACGCGCCTGCGGGTTGAGCCACGGCGTGCGCTCGCCTGTGAGGTACGGCAGGAAGGTCAAGGCAGAAGCAGAGTTGACGTTCGTGATTGAGTCAGCCTCATCGCCGAACGCATCGCGATAGGCATCCGCCCATTCATACGCCAGCCAGCCACGCACCCGTTCCAGCGCGATGCCGACGTTCTGCATCGCCGCCATCCGATACCAGTGATCGCTCGCCGCCCGATAGCGATGCAAGCCCTTCGCCGCAGCGGGCGCCTGCGATGCAAGTACGACGATCTGTCCGCCGGTGCCGGTGGTGAGCAACGCGTCGCCGTCGTGCGCGAGTCCGCTGCCGAGCGCCGCGCACGGCGTATCGGCGGCGCCGGTCGCGAGCACGGTCCCGGCGCGCAGGCCAAGCGCATGCGCCGCACTCTCCGACAGCACGCCCCCCGCCGCATACGATGGCGCCAGCGGTGCGAACCATTCACGCGGAATCTGCAGGCGTTCGAGCAGCGCCGTGTCCCACACGCCGGCGGGGTCGGCGAGCGCGGTCGCGCAGGCGTCGGACGGATCGGTCGCCACCGCGCCGCCGAGCGCGACGCGTAGCCAGTCCTTCGGTTGCAGCGCCCAGCGCGTGCGGCGCGCGATCTGCGGCTCATGCAGCACGATCCAGCGCAGCAACGGACCGGCCATGCCGGGCGCGACCGGATTCGGCTGCGGCTCGGGCCACGCATCGAGCAGATCCAGCGCGCGCGTGTCGGGCCACAGCATCGCGGGACGCAACGCTTCGCCCGCCGCGTCGATCAACACGACGCCGTGCATCTGGCCGGAGAAGCCGATCGCCTGCACGTCGCGGCGTAATTCGCCGGGCAAGCGCGCCATCGCTTCGCAGAGCGCGCGCCACCATGTCTGCACGGATGTCTCCGCCCAGCCCGCGTGCGGCGTGTCGAGCGCATAAGCGACGCTCGACACCGCCTGCTCGCAGCCGTGTGCGTCGACGATTGCCACTTTCAGGGAGCCGGTGCCGAGGTCGATGCCGAGAAAACTCATGGGCGATGGGTCGTCAAAAGGATGGGGAAAATGATGTGCATCGGGCGCGAGGAACGCGTGCGTGAAGCGAGGGTGAAGCACGCATCAATCACCTGGCGAGCACTTGGCGACCGCGCGCAGAGTACGCGAAAAACGCGCGAAAAAACCTTGGGCAGATTACCTCACAAAGCGTGTCCGTCGTCGCCGCCTCGCAGCTTCGGACACGCGCCCGCCAACACGCCGAAAATCCCGAATCGCGGGTTAACCCCGCCGTCGCGCGAGCCGCATGAAAACAGGACTATGCGCGAGCCGCGATACACCTCATTGATTCTCACATATATCCCCGCGCGCCGGGCACGCGCGGCGAGCGGCCTCGCATCGCCCCTGCAAAGGGCTGACCGCCGATCGCCCCCGCGCGCGCCTTTAAATCAGCTTTCAAATGACGCCCTCGCATATCGTCACCGGGAATGCCGGAATAGGCCCCAGTGGTCTTGTTGCACCTTTTCGTCCCCGATACCTTGGAGCCATCCCAAAACCAGATGGTGGAGACAGACGATATGCAAGCGAACACGGTTCACCCGTGCGACGAGCGACTGCCCGCGGGCCAATTGCTCACCCTCGGCATTCAGCACGTTCTGGTGATGTACGCCGGCGCCGTCGCGGTGCCGCTGATCATCGGCGCGGCGCTCAAGTTGCCGAAGGATCAGATCGCGTTCCTGATCAGCGCCGATCTGTTTTCGTGCGGCATCGCCACGCTGATCCAGACGCTCGGTCTGTGGATCTTCGGCATCCGTCTGCCGGTCATCATGGGCTGCACGTTCGCGGCCGTCGGTCCGATGGTCGCGATCGGCACCAATCCTTCGCTCGGCATCCTCGACATCTTCGGTTCGACGATCGCGGCCGGCGTGGTCGGCATCCTGCTCGCGCCCGCGGTCGGCAAGCTGTTGCGCTTCTTCCCGCCGGTGGTGATCGGCGTCGTGATCTCGGTGATCGGCTTGTCGCTGATGGAAGTCGGCATCAACTGGGCGGCCGGCGGCGTGGGCAATCCCGACTACGGCAATCCGGTCTATCTCGGCCTGTCGCTGCTCGTGCTGATGCTGATCCTGCTGATCAACAAGTTCGCCAAGGGCTTTCTCGCGAACATCTCGGTGCTGCTCGGCATCGTCGCGGGCTTCGTGATCGCGCTGGCGCTCGGCCGCGTCAATATTGAAGGCGTCACGCTCGCGCCGTGGGTCGGCTTCGTGATGCCGTTCCACTTCGGCATGCCGCACTTCGATCCGCTGTCGATCGCAACGATGGTCACCGTAATGTTCGTCACCTTCATCGAATCGACCGGCATGTTCCTCGCGGTCGGCGACATGGTCGATCGTCCGGTCGATCAGAAGACGCTGGTGCGCGGCCTGCGCGTCGACGGTCTAGGTACGCTGATCGGCGGCATCTTCAACTCGTTTCCGCATACCTCGTTTTCGCAGAACGTCGGGCTGATCGGGGTAACCGGCGTGAAGAGCCGCTTTGTCTGCGCGATGGGCGGCGTGATCCTGGTGTTGCTGGGCCTGTTCCCGAAGATGGCGCAGGTGGTCGCGTCGGTGCCGGCGTTCGTGCTCGGCGGCGCGGGCATCGTGATGTTCGGCATGGTCGCGGCGAACGGCATCAAGGTGCTGTCGAAAGTCGACTTCGTGAAGAACCACCACAACCTGTTCATCGTCGCGGTGAGTATCGGGCTGGGTCTGGTGCCGGTGGTGTCGCCGCACTTCTTTTCGAAGCTGCCGCCCGCGCTGTCGCCGCTGCTGCATAGCGGGATTCTGCTGGCGTCGGTGTCGGCGGTGGTGCTGAACCTGATCTTCAACGGTGTGAAGAGCGAGAAGAAGGCGAAGTGCGACATTCGCCGCGCGGGCCATGACTTCGACGGACGGGGCGGCGCCGAACTGCAAGGCGACGAGATGCTGCGCACGGTGGACTTGCACTGAGTATCACCGGCGCTGACTGGCGCGGTGAGGGTCGCGGCCGCGAAGACCGCGGAAACGAAAACGCCACGGCGAATTTGCCGTGGCGTTTTCTTTTGTCCAACTGCGGTGAGGCGGCGCCCTGAATCAGCAACGGTCTCACCCAAGCGCCGGCGCGAAGCTCAACCCGCGTTCGGCGCCGAAGCCGCCACCGGCGCACTCGCCGCACCGTAGTCGACCGGCGCGTCGGCCGGACGCGGCTGCTCGCCGGTATGCTCGATCCAGCCGCCGCCAAGCGCCTGATACAGCGTCACCAGGTTCTGCAGACGTTCCATGCGCGCGGTAACGAGCGACTGCTGCGCCAGGTACAGCGCCGTCTGCGCTGTCAGCACTGCCAGATAGCTGTCGACACCGTTCGAATACCGCAGGTTCGACAGATCCAGCCGGCGTTGTTCGGCAAAAGTGTCGCGCTCCAGCGCCTCGATCTGCTGGTCGTACGTGCCGCGTGCCGCCAGTCCGTCCGCCACTTCGCGGAAGGCAGTCTGGATCGCCTTCTCATACGTGGCGATCTGGACGTTCTTCTGGATGTTGGCGAGATTCAGGTTGGCGGTGTTCTGCCCGCCCTCGAAGATCGGCAGCGTGATCGACGGCGCGAAGCTCCACGCTGCCGAACCCGGCTTGAACAGACCGCCGAGCGTCGGGCTCAGCGTGCCGAAACTGCCGGTCAGCGAAACCTGCGGGAAGAACGCCGCACGCGCCGCGCCGATGTTCGCGTTGGCCGCGAGCAGATTCTCTTCCGCCTCCATGATGTCCGGACGACGCGTCAGCAGATCGGAGGGCAACCCAGCCGGAATATCCGTCAGGAGATTCTGGCTGTCCAACGTCAGGCCCGGTGGCAGATCGGCGGGCATCGGCTCGCCGAGCAGCAGCACCAACGCGTTTTCAGCCTGCGCCCGCAGACGTTCCTGCGCCTGCATGTTCGCCTTCGCCACCTCGACCACCGTTTGCGCCTGGCGCAGATCGAGCTCCGAACCCGTACCGGTGTCGAACTGAACCTTGTTGATCCGATACGATTCGTCCGCGGTCTTCAAGGTGTTCTGCGTGACCTTCAGCAGATCGTCCAGTTCGAGCACCGTCAGGTACTGGTTCGCCACCTGCGAGACCAGCGCGATTTCCGCCGCCTTGCGCGCCTGGGCCGTGCCAAGGTAGGTCGCCAACGCCTGATCCTTCAGGCTTTGAATCCGCCCGAAGAAGTCGATTTCCCACGACGCGTTCAGACCGACCGAATACGTGTCGGTAATCGTCTGGTTAAAGAACGACAGGTCGAGCGGCGTGCGCTGCTTGGTTTGCGAAGCGGCTGCGTTGAGCGTCGGGAAAAGGCCGGCGCGAACGATCCGGTACTGCGCCTGCGACGCCTGCATGTTCAGCACCGACACGCGCAGATCGCGGTTGTTCTTCAGCGCGATCTCGATCAACCGCTGCATGCGCGGATCGACGAAGAACTCGCGCCAGCCGATGTCGGCGGCAGCCTGACCGTTGGCGCTACGCGCGCCGGCGTTCGGCTGGGTCGCGCCCGGCTGCGTGTCGTACACGCCGCCGCTCGGGAAGGTCGCCGTCACGGGCTCAGCCGGGCGCTCGTACTTCGGCGCCATCGTGCAACCCGCGGCGAGCAACGCGACCGCCACTGCAATCAGAGAATGTTTTTGCATCTCAATGTCCGTCCTTGCCCGAGCCTTCATCAGCCGACCCGCCCGCCGAACCGCCGCCTTGCGGATCATGCGGATGGTGCTGGTTGTAGTGTGCGAGCGCCTCATCCGGGTCCTCCTTCTCACCGCCGAACTTCGCGCGGATCACGACGAAGAACATCGGGATCATGAAAATGGCGAGGAAGGTCGCCGTCAACATCCCGCCGATCACGCCGGTACCGATCGCGTGCTGGCTCGCCGAGCCGGCGCCGTTACTGATCGCGAGCGGCATCACGCCGAGAATGAACGCGAGCGAGGTCATCAGGATTGGACGCAACCGCAGACGCGCTGCTTCCAGCGCGGCCTCGATCGGCCCCATGCCTTCACCCTGCTGCAGTTCGCGGGCGAATTCCACGATCAGAATCGCGTTCTTCGCCGACAAGCCGACCGTGGTCAACAGACCCACCTGGAAGAACACGTCGTTCTCGAGCCCGCGCAGCGTTGCGGCCAGCAGTGCGCCGATCACGCCGAGCGGCACCACCATGATCACCGAGAACGGGATCGACCAGCTTTCATACAGCGCCGCGAGACACAGGAACACGACGAGGATCGAGATGCCATACAGAATCGGCGCCTGCGAACCGGACTGGCGTTCCTGCAACGACAGGCCCGTCCATTCGTAGCCGACGCCCGCCGGCAGCTTCGCGACGAGTGCTTCCATCGCCGTCATCGCCTGACCGGTCGACTTGCCCGGTGCGGCCGCGCCCTGGATTTCCACCGACGAGATACCGTTGTAGCGCTCCAGCTTCGGCGAACCGAACGTCCACTCGGTGCTCGCGAAGGCCGAGAACGGCACCATCGTGCCCGCGCTGTTGCGCACGAACCAGACGTTCACGTCTTCCGGTTTCATCCGGAAAGGCGCGTCGCCCTGCAGGTACACCTTCTTGATCCGGCCGTCGGTATCGAGGAAGTTGTTCACGTACTGCGACGCCCATGCGATCGAGAACGTCTGGTCGATCGTGGACAGCGAAACGCCGAGCGCGGAAGCCTTCTCGTGGTCGATGGTCACCTTGAACTGCGGTGTATCGTTCAGGCCGTTCGGACGCACCTGGGCCAGCGTCGGATCTTTTGCGGCGAGACCCAGCAGCATGTTGCGCGCTTCCATCAGTTTCGCGTGGCCGATGCCCGCGCGATCCTGCAACTGGAAGTCGAAGCCCGCGGCCGTGCCGAGTTCAGGAATCGACGGCGGATTGACCGGGTACACCGTTGCGTTCTTGTAGGTGCTGAAGTGCATGAACAAACGCCCCACCAGCGCTTGCACCTTCTGGTCCGAGTGCTGACGCTGTGCGTAGTCCTTCATCCGCACGAATACGAGACCCGCGTTCTGGCCACGGCCCGCGAAGCTGAAGCCGTTCACCGTGAAGGTCGATTCGACGATGGACTTCTCGGTGGTGAGCAGATAGTCGGACACGTCCTTCAGCGCGCGCGCGGTGGTTTCCTGGGTGGAACCCGAAGGCGTTTGCACCAGCACGAACATCGTGCCCTGGTCTTCGTCAGGCAGGAACGACTTCGGCAATTTGACGAACAGCAGGCCGACCGCGAAGATCACCACCATGTAGATGATCAGCCAGCGGCCCGAGCGCTTGATCACGTGGTGCACGCCCGAGTGATACTTGTCGCGGCTCTTGTTGAACGTGCGGTTGAACCAGCCGAAGAAGCCGGTGGTCGTTTCGTGGTGACCCTTCTCGATCGGCTTGAGGATCGTCGCGCACAGCGCCGGCGTCAGAATCAACGCGACCAGCACGGACAGCACCATCGCCGCCACGATCGTCAGTGAGAACTGCCGGTAAATAGCGCCGACCGAACCGCCCGAGAACGCCACCGGCACGAACACCGCCGACAGCACGAGCGCCACGCCGACCAGCGCGCCGGTGATCTGGTCCATCGCTTTGCGGGTTGCATCGCGAGGCGATAAACCCTCCTCCTGCATCACCCGTTCGACGTTTTCCACCACCACGATCGCGTCGTCCACCAGCAAGCCGATCGCCAGCACGAGCCCGAACATCGACAGCGTGTTGATCGAGAAGCCCACGATACCCATGACCGCGAAGGTGCCCAGCAGCACCACCGGCACGGCGATCGTCGGGATCAGCGTGGCGCGCAGGTTCTGCAGGAACAGGTACATGACCAGGAACACCAGCACGATACCTTCGAGCAGCGTCTTGACCACTTCCTCGATCGACAGGCGCACGAACGGCGTGGTGTCGTACGGGTACTGCACGACGAGGCCGTGCGGGAAGTACTTCGACAGTTCGGCGACCTTCGCGCGCACCGCCTTCGCAGTGGCCAGCGCGTTCGCGCCGGTGGCGAGCTGGATGCCGAAGCCGGCCGTCGGCTGCCCGTTGTACTTGGTGTCGAAGTTGTAGTTTTCGCCGCCCAGCTCGATGTGCGAGACATCGCGCAGACGAACTTGCGAGCCGTCCTGATTCACCTTCAACAGGATATTGCCGAACTGTTCAGGCGTGTTCAGCAGCGTGGCCTGCGTGATGGTGGCCTGCAGCACCTGGCCCGGCACCGACGGAGTGCCGCCGAGCGAGCCGCCCGCGACCTGCACGTTCTGCGCCTGCAGCGCGGTTTCCACGTCGAGCGGCGTCAGGCCGAAGTTGTTCAGCTTGTTGGCGTCGAGCCAGATGCGCATCGCGTACTGCGAGCCGAACAGCGTCACCGTGCCCACGCCGTCGATACGGCTGACCGGATCCTGAATGTTCGACGCGACGTAGTTCGCCAGGTCGTACTTGCTCATGCTGCCGTCTTCGGACACGAACGCCATCACCAGCAGGAAGCTGCTGCTCGACTTCGTGACCTTGGTGCCCAACTGCTGCACGGCTTGCGGCAGGAGCGGCGTGGCGAGCTGCAGCTTGTTCTGCACCTGCACCTGCGCGATGTCGGGGTTGGTGCCGGCAGCGAACGTCAGCGTGATGGTTGCCGTACCCGAATCGTCCGACGTCGACGCCAGATACAGCAAGTGGTCGAGACCACTCATCTGCTGCTCGATCACCTGCGTGACGGTGTTTTCCACCGTCTTCGCCGATGCGCCCGGGTACGTTGCGCTGATCTGCACGGCCGGCGGCGCGATGGTCGGGTATTGCGCGATCGGCAACGTGAAGACCGACGCGATACCCGCGAGCATCAGAATGATGGCGATCACCCATGCAAAAATCGGGCGATCGATAAAGAACTTTGCCATGAGGCGGGCTCCCTGTTATTACGCGCCCGATGCAGCGGAGGCGGGTTGGGCCGTCTGTGCGCTGCTTGCGGCCGGCGCGCCTTGAGCGGCTGCGCCGGAAGCGGGCGTGGCGGGAAGTTGCGCGGCAACTGGCTTGACCTGCTGGCCGGGGCGGGCCTTGTCGGTGCCCTGGACGATCACGCGGTCGCCGGGATTCAGGCCGCTTGCGACCACCCAGTTCGAACCGTACGTCCCCGCGGTGACGATCTGACGCAATTCGACCTTGTTGTCGGCGCCGACGACCAGCGTGGTCGGCTGACCCTTCTGGTCGTGCGTGATGCCGATTTGCGGCACGACGAGCGCGTTCTGGTTCACGCCTTCCTCGATCTTCGCGCGCACGAACATGCCCGGCAGCAGCACCTTGTCCGCGTTCTTGAAGATCGCGCGAACCGTGACCGAGCCGGTGCTCTGGTCGACCGTGACGTCGGTGAATTGCAGCTTGCCCTTTTCCGGATAGACCCGGCCGTCTTCGAGAATCAGCGACACTTGCGCCGCGCCCGGGCCGGTTGTCTTGAGGCGCCCTTCCTGGATGTCGCGACGCAGCTTCAGACCGTCGAGGCTCGATTGCGTCAGGTCCACGTAAACCGGATCGAGTTGCTGGACCGTGGCGAGCAGCGTCGCGGCGCTCGCCTGGACGAAGGCGCCCGGCGTGACTTGCGACACGCCGATCTGGCCGGTCACCGGCGAGGTCACGTCGGTATAGCCGAGGTTGATCTGCGCGGTGTCGACGGCTGCCTTGCCGGCGGCGACGTCGGCCGCGGCCTGCCCTTCTGCGGCGACCGCGTTGTCGTAGTCCTGCTTGCTGACCGCGTTCGCGGCGACCAGCACCTTGAAGCGGGCGGCCTGCGCGGTGGTCGACACGAAGTTGGCCTGGGCCTTCGCAAGCGTCGCCTTCGCGTTGTTCAACGTCGCGATGTACGGCGCCGGGTCGATCTTGTACAGACGCTGGCCCGCGGTCACCTGACTGCCTTCCGTGAACTCGCGGCGCAGCACGATGCCGTCGACCCGTGCGCGCACTTGCGCGACGAGGAAGGCGCTGGTGCGGCCGGGCAGTTCGGTGACGACCGGCACGGTCGTCGGCTGGACGGTGACGATGCCGACTTCGGGTGCCTGTGGCGGCGGGGCAGATTGTTTTGGTCCGCACGCTGCCAGCAATATGGCAGCCGTCGCGGCACTAATTAAGCGGAATGGAACCCGTTCGACGCGCATGGAGCGACCTCTGTCAAAGACTGAGAATGAAAAAGTGCGCGCACCCCTACCCCGGGGACGACAGCGCACACATGCGTCTTCCGACGCTTGACCGGAAGCCCGTGGATGCACATTGCACCTGCAGGGGCATCGTGATGCGAATGCGCCATACCGGGGGAATGCCGCACGGCGCCGCCCTGTTCGGGCAACGCGCAAGAGCGTTTTGGAAGGCAACAGTGACGGATATTAACCGGTCGTCACGGCTTGGGCTATCCGATCGTGGGGTGCTATTATATATACATTCACGAATGCATGTAAAAGTGCATTTGCTTCTCTTGCTGGGCGGGGCCCCGCAAGATTGATCCCTAAAGGGGTTAGAAGCAGTTAGATTGTCACCGGGCCGGTTTAAAAACGCTCGGGAAAACCCCATCATCAGGGCAGGTCATACCAATATGGTCAGAAGAACCAAAGAAGAGGCGTTGGAGACGCGCACAAGCATTCTCGATGCGGCCGAACGCGTGTTCTTCGAAAAGGGCGTGTCGCGCACCTCGCTCGCCGATATCGCACACGCCGCCGGCGTCACGCGCGGGGCAATCTACTGGCACTTCGCCCACAAAAGCGACCTCTTCACGGAAATGTTCGACCGCGTGCTGCTGCCGCTGGACGAACTCAAGGCCGCGTCGCTGGACCCCAACGAGCCCGATCCGCTAAAACGCCTGATTGAAATCTGCGTGGTCTGCCTGCGCGACACCGCCAATGACCCGCGCCGCCGACGCGTGTTCGACATCCTGTTTCTGAAATGCGAGCTGGTCGAGGAAATGGGCCCGGTGATGGAACGTTATCAGACCAATATGCGCGAGGGACTGACGAAAATCGAAGGCGCTCTGCACAACGCGATCTCCAAGGGACAAATGCCCACGGATCTCGACACGAAACTGGCTGCGGCGATGGTGCATGCGTTTGTCAGCGGCTCGCTGCGCGACATGCTGTTTTTGCCCGACGCGACGGATTTCGGCGCGCATGCGCAACAGCTGGTCGAAGGGGTGTTCGATGCGCTGCGATTGAGTCCGGCACTGCGCAAGCGGAAGGTGTAGCGGGTAAGTGGGCCGGTGGCGCGGCTATCGGGTGATCTGGCCAATGCAAAAAAACGGGCGGGTGAATAACCCGCCCGTTTTCGTCTGTGCACGGCAGTCTCGGGTGTCTTGTGGCGGCTTTATCGTGCGAGCCGACACGGCCGCTCATTGCAGCGGTTACTCAACGTGTCCCGCGCCGAGCACTCGCGTCAGGCAATGGCCCGGTGCGCCCGCGCCGCCTGATTCGACGCATAAATGTTGCTGCGCGCGAGCGGCGCCCCGCTCGTCACTGCCGCGAGCCACTCGTCCGTGCTCGCCACCGCCGCGAAGCGCGATTGCAGCACCACGCTGAATACCCGGTGGATCTCCTCTGCGCTGGCAAAGCCCGCGCTGTTCTCGTAGGGCACCGAGCCCGTCGCGTCGTGCAGAAATTCCACCGCCAGCCCCGCGTGAACCGCGTGATTGATGGTCGACGCGTCGCAGTTGTGCGTCATGTAGCCGGTCACCGTCAGCGTGTCGATTTGCTGCGCGGAGACCCAGTCGGCCAGATCGGTTCCGGTGAACGCGCTCGGCAGGGATTTCTCCACGTAGTGATCGTGCGCGCGCGAGCCCACCACCGGATGCAGTTCCGCCGCTACGCTGTCGCGTGCGAACAGCGGCGAGCTGGCCGGCGCGAAATTCTGCACGACCACCACCGGGATGCCGGCGCCTCGCGCCGCATCCATCGCGCGGCCGATGTTGGCGAGCGAAGTCTGGACGTCGGGAAATTCGATCGGCAGATCGCCGGTCACGTATTCGTTCTGCACGTCGATGACGATCAGCGCACGGCGCGGCGTGGTCATGGCAAAGCTCCTGTCGGGTGAAGGGATGAGGGTTCGCGCTGCGCGGCCCCGCGTGGTGTGGTGTGTCGATGTGCGCGGCGGCACAGCGGCGCGATGACAGCATTGTTCGCCGGTAGCGGCTTTCCCGACAGCGACCCGAATGACAAGATTCGCTAGAATCGGGCCATCCTTTTTCGTTTCGCGAGGTGTTCGATGGCGACTCCCGCTGCCTCTGGCTCGACGCGCGACGCCGCGGCCCGCCACGTCGTCGCCGTGATCGCGTTCGACCGCATCAGTCCGTTCCACCTGTCGGTGCCGTGCGTGGTGTTCGGCGAGGACCGCAGCGGCGGCGGCGTGCCGGATTTCGACTTCCGCGTCTGTGCCGCCGAAACGGGCCCGCTGAGCACCACCGCAGGCTTTTCGATCGACGTCACGCACGGACTCGATGCGCTCGCCGACGCACACACGATCATCGTGCCGAGCTGGCGCGACCCCGGCGAGACGCCGTCCGCCCCGCTGCTCGATGCGTTGCGCAGCGCCCACGCGCGCGGTGCGCAACTGGTCGGGCTGTGCCTGGGCGCGTTCGTGCTGGCTGCGGCCGGCATCCTCGACGATCGTCCGGCCTCGACCCACTGGGCTTGGGCCGACGATTTCGCGCGACGCTATCCGCGCGTGCGGCTCGACCCCGACGTGCTGTATGTCGACGACGGCAACGTGATGACCTCGGCTGGCACCGCGGCCGGCCTCGACTGCTGCCTGCACGTGCTGCGCAGAATTTGCGGCACGCAGGTGGCGAATTACGTCGCGCGGCGGCTGGTGGTGCCGCCACACCGGCAGGGCAATCAGGCGCAATTCGTCGAGCAGCCGATGCCGCCGAACCTGCGCGGCGACCGGCTGTCGGGCCTGCTCGATTGGGTCAGCAGCAATCTGGACGTGCCGCATACGCTCGACACGCTCGCCGGACGCGCGTTGATGAGCCGCCGCACCTTCACGCGCCGCTTCCGGCTCGCCACCGGCGCCACGGTCGGCGCGTGGCTGCTCGCGCAGCGGCTCGCGCGCGCGCAACAGTTGCTGGAGAGCAGCGACGAGTCCGTGGAAGCGATTGCGACGATCGCGGGCTTCGGCTCGGCCGCGTCGCTGCGCCAGCATTTCGCGGACGCGTTTCGCACGTCGCCATCCGCCTGGCGACGGGAGTTTCGCGGGGTGTGAGCGCGGCGGGGAATGCGTCGGACGGTTGAAGATGAACGCATTCAATGCGCCAAAGCTGGAAACAGTACGCGCCCTGGGAGACGAAAACGGCTATCGCGGCGGCGGAATGCGTGCGACGCTGAGGGTGTCCGCCTTCCATTCGTGAAGCGGCGGAACAGCGAACGCGTGGAGAACGACAACGGCAATAGCGGCAGCCGAACGCGCCCAGCAGGCGGGGTGTAATCAACAGCGTTTCGTAGTGTCCTACCGGGATTTCGTAGTCGCGCCGACGCACAGCAGCGCGACCCGTCACCGTCGCGGGCCAATCGCACCGTCAATGCTCGCTAATCCAGCGCGCGACATACAACAGTAGCGCGACCACAAAAATCATCGCGGCCCAAGCCCAGTTGGGGACCACGTGCGGCCCCGATTCCCGATGCGAAACGCCATGCGACAAACCATGCGACGCACTCGCCGCTCGCGTTGTCAGCGTGCTGCCGTGATCCATGCGCGCGCGCCGCGCGATGCCGCCCAGCGTGATCGGCCGCAGAAACACGTGCTGCCGCCGCACCGCCGAACCGCGCGCGCGGTTCGGGCCTTGCCCATGCTTGGCCCGCACAACCGCGTCGAATTCGGCGAAAAAATCATCGGCCAGCTGACGCAGCGCGTTTTCGAGCTGGCGCGTCGGCAGTTCGGCGAGGGGCCCCGACGAGGTCGCCCAGATCGCGTAGTCAATCCGCGTGCTGCGCTCCTTGCCCACGCCATGCGCGTTCTCTTCCCCGCGCACGCGTATTTCGATCTGTCCGCGCAATGCGCCGATGCCGCCGGCTCGCGCCTTGAAGTTGATGGTGCGGCGCTGCGCATCCGCCGGCCCGGAATCCTGGCCGGCCACGTGCGCGCGCGCTTCGTAACGCGCGCGCAACGGGCCGAGCGGCACGGTCATGACCAGCGCATATTCGCCATGCGCGAGGCGCGTGAACGACTCGCAGTTGTCGAGGCTGGCACGCAACAGCGCGAGATCTTGCAGTGCTTCCCAAACGTCGGACGGCGCAAGCGGAATCCGTAACGCGTCGTTCAGTTCCATGGCAGCCTCTCCGATGAACGCGCGACAGCGGGATCAGGATGTCTGATCGATGCGGTCGACGCGCGATGCGTAAAACGCGAGATAGCCTTTGATCTGCATGACCGGCTCGAGCGGCGCCTCATAGCTCCACACGGCGTTTTCGATCACGCCGTCTTCGGTGCGCAGATGGAAGTACGAGGCTGCGCCCTTGAACGGACAGTGCGAAGTATGCGTGGAACGTTCGAGCCGGGCCATGTTGACGTGTTCGCGCGGGAAGTAGAACACGTCCGGCAGACCGGTCTCGGTAAGCGTCAGCGCCGCCTGCGTATCGGCCATGGTCACGCCACCGTGGATCACGCGCACCCGGTGATGATTGCCGCTAATCGTGATGGTATGGCCGCCCGTGCTCGCGCCGGGGCTTCCGTGAGGTGTCAACGCATCGCTCATGTCTCGGCTCCGTGATGGTGTGCGGTCGGTGTGCGGTCGTACAAACAGCAAAGCCACGGGCATGCCCGTGGCTTCATTATCGGCCAAACTCAAGCTGATTGCGCGGCCTTCGTCCGACGGACCTGAACCGGTCGCATCAGCGGCCATGAAGCCGAAGCCGCTTACTTCATGCTCCAGTAAAAAGCGGATCTGGCGGTGCCCTTGGCCGGAACCGTCACCGCTTTGGTCTGCTCCTGATCCTTGTACTGCGCGTGCACGGTGTAGCGGCCCGGGCGCACCTTGACCAGCATGTAGGGGCCGCGCGACGTGGTGTTCAGCACTTCGCTGTTGTGCGCGTCGACCACCCGCACGCGGACGTCGGCGAGGAACTCGGAACTGGGGCCCGTAAAGCGCAGCGACAGCGGCCACTGACTTTGCGCGCTTTGCAACGCCTTCGATTCATCGAGGCCGACGCCGCCCGATACGAACGACACGTCGCCCTGCTGCTGGATTTGCGGCAGGCCGCCGCCGTTGACGTTGCCCGCGCTGGTGTCGTCGGTGGTCGTGCCGCCGGTCACATCGCTTGCCTGCTGCGCATATACGCCGCCCGCCAGACCGAGCGTGAGCGCTGCGCACACCGCAGCGGCTACGATCCTTCGCTGATTGCGTTGGGTTTTCATCGGTTCGCTCCTTGTTAAGGTCTTGTCGCCCGGTGTCCCGCGAAGGGTCCGGAACAAACGAGACGCAACCTGCGTGCCAACAGGCGCAGGGCGCGTGGATACGCCCGCAATGTGCTACTTGAGCGCGGAGCGCCATGTCGCGCACTTTTGGGACTGGCGAAAAAAACCGGTCCGTTGCAGTAAATGCAGGGACCGGCAAACGTTACCTATATTGATAAGCGGTTCGAGTGAGACGTCGGGCAAACTGCCATCGTGCTGCTCGCGCGTCCCGCCCAGAAGAACCTATCAGCCGAGATCGACCGGCACGAAGATCTGTGCGTTGTCGCGCTGAATCAGCAACGCGATGCTGTTGCCGGCTCCAGCGATCATCTGCTTCAACTGATCGACGCTCGTGACGGGCCGGCCGTTGACCGCGAGGATCACGTCGCCCGGCTGGATGCCGGCGCTTTCCGCCGCGCCGCCCGACTGCTGCACCAGCAGACCATGCGACACCGACGCACCGCTCTTCTCTTCCGGCGTTAGCGGCCGCACCGCGACGCCGAGCCGGCCTTGCAGTTGGGTCGGCTGATCGGCCTTGTTCGACGCGACCTTCGCGTCCGACAACGAGCCGATGGTGACCTTCAGCTCCTTGGCGGCCTTGTCGCGCCACACCTGCACGGTGGCCGAACTGCCCGGTGCGATACCCGCGATCTGCGCCGGCAGATCCGCCGAGTCGTTGACCGGCTCGCCGTTCACCGACAGGATCACGTCGCCCGGCTGCAGACCCGCCTTGGCGGCCGGGCCGGCCGGATCGACCGAACTGACCAGCGCGCCTTGCGGCTTCTGCATGCCGAACGAGTTAGCCAGAGTCTGATTCATACCCTGCACCGCGACACCCAAACGACCGCGGCTCACATGGCCGGTCTTGACGATGTCGTCCTTGACCTTGATCGCTTCATTGATCGGGATCGCGAACGACAGGCCCTGGAAGCCGCCGGTCTGCGAATAGATCATCGAGTTGATGCCGATCACCTCGCCTTGCAGATTGAAGAGTGGGCCGCCCGAGTTGCCGGGGTTCACCGGCACGTCGGTCTGGATGAACGGCGTGTAGTTTTCGTTCGGCAGCGAGCGCGACTTCGCGCTGATGATGCCCGAGGTCACGGTGTTGTCGAAGCCGTAAGGCGAACCGATCGCGACCACCCACTGCCCGACCTTGCTTTGACGGGGATCGCCGATCTTCACGGTCGGCAGGTTGCTCGCGTCGATCTTCAGCACGGCGACATCGGACTGCTTGTCGGCGCCGACCACCTTCGCCTTGAACTCACGCTTGTCGGTGAGCTTCACGGTGACGACGTTCGCGCCGTCCACCACGTGCGCATTGGTCAGGATGTAGCCGTCATTGCTGACGATGAATCCTGAGCCCAGGCTCGCGCTCGGCTGATCCGGCGCATCGCCGCCGTCGCCGCCGCCTTGCATGCCCGGCATGCCGCCGAAGAAATGTTTGTAGAACTGATAAAACGGATCGCTCGGATCGATCGGCAACTGACCGCCGCCGAAGTTGCCGCCATCGCCGCCGTTAGCACCGTTACCGCGCAGCGCAGCCTGCTTGACCACATGCTTCGCGCTGATATTGACGACGGCCGGGCCGTAGGTTTCGACCAGACCCGAGAAATCGGGGATGCCGGTTTTGGCGGCGGCTTCGGCGGGCATCATCGCGGCTTGCGCCGGAGAGATCACCTGCGGTGCGGGCACGTCGCGATGGCCCGCCACATAGCCGGCGGAAAGCGCAACGGCGACAGCCGCTGCAACAGCGCTGCGGGACAAGGTTTTCGCGTTCATCGTGTACTCCTGACTGGAGAAAGAGACTTTGGTTGGATGTCGGGGAGCGTACGTGGCATCGCTTAAAAGAGTCTTAAGCAGCGCCAGATCGCTAACGCCCTATTCCTGAGGCGTATTCAGGCCTCGTTCAAAGCTCTTTGCGAACGGAAATGCTGATAGTCAGAATCGCACCGTGACCTGCAAACCGCCCGTCGGCGATTCGTCGAGCGACACGGTCGCGTGGTGCTGCATCACGATGCGGCGCACGATCGCGAGACCTAGCCCGCTGCCCGCCACGTCGGTGCGCGCGCGATTCGCGCTGGCGCCGGCGCGGTAGAAGCGATCGAACACGCGATCGCGCTCGGCCGGGTCGATCCCTGGTCCGCTGTCGGCGATCCGCACCACCGGATGCCCGTCTTCGACACGCAGGCTGACGTCGACCCGGCCACCGCGCGGCGTGTATTTGGTGGCATTGTCGACGAGATTGTTGAGCATCACGCGCAACGCGTCGGCATCGCCGATCACGGTAGCCGCCTCGCTCGCTTCGACGCCGAGATCGACGCCGCGATCGAGCGCGAGCGGCGCATAAGCCGCCACGCACTCGTGCAGCAACGCGCACAGATCGACGGCGTCGGTGCCGGCGACGCCGTCCGGTTCGGAACGCGCGAGCGCCAGCAATTGCTCGGCGAGGCGCGTGGCGCGCGTGACGCCCGCTTGCAGATCCGCCAGCGCTTCATTGCGCGCGGTTTCGTCTTTCGCGCGCCCGACCAGTTGCGCCTGAATCTGCACGGCGGCAAGCGGCGTGCGCAATTCGTGCGCGGCATCGGCGACAAATGCTTTCTGGATATCGAGCGCGGTGGCGAGCCGCTCGAGTAGCCCGTTCAAGGCTCGCACGAGCGGCTGCACTTCAAGCGGCAGACGCCGATCCGGCAACGGATCAAGCGCCTCGGGATGACGCGTGTCGAGCGCGCTGGTCACGCGCCGCAACGGCCTCAGCCCGCGTCCGACGATCACCCACACCGCCACGCCCAGCAGCGGCAGCAGCACGATCAACGGCCACAAGGTGCGCAGCGCGACGTTCGCGGCGAGCCGGTTGCGCACGGACAGCGGCTGCGCCAGCTGCACGACGTTGTCGCCGACGATCGCGCCATACACGCGCCAGTCGCCACGATCCGTGTGTTCGGTCGAGAAGCCGAGTTCGGCGCGCGGCGCGAGCGGAGCACGCGGACGCGAGTAGTACATCAGCACGCCGTTGCGGTTCCATATCTGCAGCACGATGCCTTCGTCGCCGGTGTCGCGCGAACCGAGCACCTGCGAGAACGGTTCGGCCGGCAACGCCGCGGCGATCTGCTCCAACTGGTAATCGAACAGTTCGTTGGCTTCCGCAAGCGCCTGCCGATAGATCAGCCAACCCGCAATGCCGACGCCGAGCAGCACCAGCGCCAGCAGCCAGACCAGCAATTGACGGCGAATCGAACGCATCGACTCAGGCGTCCTTCGCGATCATGTAGCCAAGACCGCGCACATTGCGGATCAGGTCCGCGCCGAGCTTCTTGCGCAGCGCGTGAATGTAGACCTCGACGGTGTTGCTGCCGATCTCCTCGCCCCAGCCGTACATTTTCTCTTCGAGCTGGCTCTTCGACAGCACCGCGCCCGGCCGCGCGATCAGCGCTTCGAGCAGAGCAAATTCACGCGCCGACAACGCGACCGGCGCGCCGTCGAGCGTGACCTGATGCGAAGCGGGGTCGAGTGTCAACGTGCCGTGGCGGATCGTCGAATCGCTGCGGCCGGATTGTCGCCGGATCAGTGCGCGCATGCGCGCGCCGAGTTCGTCGAGATCGAAAGGTTTGACAAGGTAATCGTCAGCGCCGGCGTCGAGGCCTTTGACGCGCTCGGCCACCGCGTCGCGCGCGGTGACGATCAGCACAGGCAGCGCGTGTCCGCGCGCGCGCAGCGTGCGCAGCACGTCCAGACCGTCGCGCTTGGGCAGGCCGAGGTCGAGTAGCACCAGATCGTAAGGTTGCCCCGCCGCCGCATTGAGCGCCGCTTCGCCGTCTTCCACCCAGTCGACCGCGAAGCCTTCGCCGCGCAGCGCCTTGCGCACGCCTTCGGCGATCATCCGGTCATCTTCGACTAGCAAGATGCGCATGGTTATACGTTCCGAAACGTTTGATTGATGCCGCATTCTAGCGCCCGACCAGGCGTGCGCGGCGTGTGGCGCTTTTTTCACCGCAGCCTGGCGGCATGTCACTACAATGGGCGCTTTGCGTCGCGGGGTGATGATTCGCCCCGTGCGCGCCGCCCGCGCATGCGCAAACGCGTCAACTGGCCGCAGCGTTTGCGAGAGTGGGCGATGCCGCTTGCGCAACACGCAGTCAACCAGTTTGACGCAACACCCATGCACGGATGCCACCCGAATTGCCGCGTGCCCTACACCCTGAAATTTTGCCTTTTCACCTGTTCATGACGCACGCTTTCCTGTCCTCTGTCGCACGCCGCGTGGCGCTGCGGCCGCGCCGTTCCGCCGTTTCCGTCTCTGCTGCCGCTTTCGTGTCCACTTCCGCGTCGGCCGCTTGCGCCTCTGCCGCCCGCGTGCGTCGTCGGCTCGCGCCCCGCGCGGCGGCATGGCTCGTCGTCTGCGCCGCGCTCGGTGCGGGCGCGGCGCTGCCGCTCGCCGCACACGCGCGCGTCAAGGCGACGCATCCGAGCGTCAACGTCACCACGGTGCTGCCGCAATCGGTGATGGTCGGCTTGCAGCGCGCGCGCGTGCCGTTGTCGTCGATCAGCGTGGTGGTGGAAAAAATCGGCGACCGCACGCCGCTCCTCGCGCTGAACGCCGGCAAGCCGATGATGCCCGCGTCGACGATGAAACTGGTCACCACCTACGCCGGCCTGTCGATCCTCGGCCCCGACTATCGCTGGCGCACGAGCGCCTATGCGGACGGCACGCTCGACGGCAACGGCGTGCTGCACGGCAACCTCTATATTCAAGGCACCGGCGACCCGAAGCTCGTGCCGGAAGAATTGATCGACCTCGTGCAGAAGATCCATAAGGCGGGCATCAACGGGATCGACGGTGCACTGGTGCTCGACAAGCGCTACTTCGATCCGTCGACGCGCGATCTGCCGCCGTTCGATGACGACGCCACCGCGCCATACAACGTCGGCCCCGATCCACTTTTGTACGCGTTCAAATCGCTGTCGTTCACGGTGACGCCGTCGCCCGACGGCAGGGTCGCGATCGACGTGCTGCCGGCGCTCGCGCAATTGCAGATCGACAATCAGATGCGCGCGGTCAACGGTCCGTGCCGCGGCGACTCGGCCTCGGTGTCGCCCACCGTCACGCCGGAGCCCAACGGCACGGTCGTGGCCTCGTTCACGGGCGACTACTCGGTGCGCTGCGACCCGCGCACGGTCAACGTCGCGGTGCTCGATCACTCGGCGTTTTTCGAGGGCGGCTTCCTCGCGCTGTGGCAGCAAACCGGCGGCACCTTCCACGGCGCGACCCGCGAAGGCGCGGTGCCGGCCGGCGCCAAACTGGTCGCCACGCATCAGGGGCCGGTGCTGTCCGACATCGTTCGCGACATCAACAAGTTCAGCAACAACACGATGGCGCGCAACCTGTTCCTGACGATCGGCGCCACCGAAGAAAGGCCGCCCGCGACGGCCGCCAAATCGGCGCGCGCGATCGAGGAATTTCTGCGCCGCGACAGCATCAACATGCAATACCTGACGCTCGAGAACGGCTCGGGCCTGTCGCGCGACGAGCACGTCACCGCGCTTGCGCTCGCCGATCTGCTGCAACGGGCCAACGCGAGCCCGGTCGCGCAGGTGTTCGTGGAGTCGCTGCCGATCGCGGGCGTCGACGGCACGATGCGCAACCGCCTGGCCAACCAGGGCGCGGGCGGCAACGCGCACATCAAGACCGGCACCTTGCGCGACGTGCGCGCGATCGCAGGCTATGTCGCGTCGGCGGACGGCAACAGCTACGTGGTCGTCAGCCTGATCAACGATCCGCATTCGGAGGCCGCGCGCGCCGCGCACGACGCGTTGCTCGAATGGGTGTATCAGGGACCGTCCCAGGGCTTCACGAAGGTCGCGGACCGCATCGAAGAACCGCGCGCCAAGCCCAGGAAAAACCCGCACAAACGCGGGGCCCACTGAGTATTCCTTCTAGCGAAGCCGCGCGCGGCAAGGCCCTAAGCGTGTACGCTGTCGGGCAGTGTTTGATGCGCGCGCAGCGCCATGCGCGTCGCACAAGCCACGCGCCGAGACGACGCCGGCTCACTCGAACGATAACGACACCACCCGCGGCGAACCACGCAGCGGCCAGGGACCACGGAGGAAGACACCATGCAATTCGATGCTGAATTGCTGCTGCTCGCCATGGCGCCAGTCTTTCTCGCATGCATCGGCTGGGAGGCGTGGCACCTGCGGCGCACGCGAGCGGGCGAGCCGATCTATAGCTGGCGCGACACGTTCTGCAACGCCGCGCTCGCGCTGATGCAACAAGCCGCCGACAAGCTCGCGTGGCTCGCGATCATTCCCGTCTACGCGTTTTTCTACCAGCACTACCGCATCCATACGCGGCCGGCGAGCTGGGTGTCGTTCGTCGTGCTGTTCATCGCGCAGGACCTGCTCTACTACGTGTTTCATCGTTGCAGCCATCGCGTGCACTGGCTGTGGGCCGCGCATGTCGTGCATCACTCGTCGGAACGCATGAATTTCTCGACCGCGCTGCGCCAGAGCCTGATGTATCCGATTGCCGGCATGTGGTTGTTCTGGATTCCGCTCGCCGTGCTCGGCTTCCCGCCGAAGCAGATTGTCGCGATCGTGCTGATCAATCTCGGCTTCCAGTTCTTCGTGCACACCCAGGCAATCGGCAAGCTCGGCTGGCTCGAATACGTGTTCAATACGCCGTCGATCCATCGCGTGCATCACGCGCGCAACGACCGCTACATCGACCGCAACTACGCGGGCGTGCTGGTGATCTGGGACCGCCTGTTCGGCAGCCATGTCGACGAGGATCCGCATGACGCGCCGGTCTACGGCATCGTCGAGCCGCTGCACACCTACAACCCGCTGAAGGCGACGTTTCACGAATGGGCGTCGATGGCCACCGACTTCGCGAACATGCGCGGCGGGCGCGACAAGTGGCGCGCATTGTTTGCGCCGCCCGCGTGGGCCGCGGACTATCATGCGCGCCGCGCTGCCGGCTCTGCCGTCGCGGATGCGCCGTCATGCGAACAGTTGATGAGTGAGCGGGTGACCGGGCAATCGACCGTGAATGCGAACCATACGGCCGCGTTTCAAACGCCGCGCAGGCCGTAGACGATTCTGTAAGCTGTCGCCACGCCGCCGACGCGGCGGGCGCTGCCTGCAACACATGGCACAAAGGCCACATAAACGAGGAGATGTAGTCAATATGAAGCAAACAGCATCGAGGAAGCGTCAATTCATTCGCGTCACGCAGATCGCGCTGGCTAGCGCTGCGTTCGCCCTGCTCGCGGCTTGCGGCGGCGGCAGCGATGACAACAACAACAATGCGAGCAGTACGCCTGCGGGTGGCGTCAAGTTGCAGGTGGTGTCGTTCGGCGACAGCCTGTCGGATGTCGGCACCTATGCGCCGGTGATTCAGGCGAGCTTCGGCGGCGGCCGCTTCACGACCAACCCGGGTGAGGTGTGGACGCAGAAGGTTGCCGAGTACTACGGCGGCACGTTGACGCCGGCGTACCTCGGCGGCTTCGGCCAGCCGCTGGTCGCAGCAGGCGGCTACGGTTATGCGCAGGGCGGCTCGGACGTCGTCAACGATCAAGGCCAGGGTTGGGCGCCGAACAACATGGCGGCTACGACAGTGCCGGTCGTGAAACAGGTGGCGAACTACCTGAGCGCACATACGAGCTTCAACTCGAACCAGCTCGTGCTGGTGAACGGCGGCGCGAACGACATCTTCCAGTTCGCGGGGACCACCGCCAATCTGACGGCGCTCGGCGCCGCGCTGCAGACGCAATACCCGCTGCTCGTGCAGACCGGCAAATTGCCGAACTCGCAGGCAGGCCAGGTCGCGTTCATCGTCGGCTACCTGCAGGGCCTGCCCAACCCGCAGATCGCGCAGGCCGCCACCCAGCTCGCCGCGCAAGTCCAGAACATTGTCAACTCCGGTGCGACCCACGTGGTGGTGTCGAATGTGCCTGACATCGGCAATACGCCGCTTGGCGTCGCAGCCAACGTGACTACGCCTGGCTCGGCTGCACTGCTGACGGGGATCAGCGCGGCATTTAACTATCTGCTGGTCCAGAACCTGACCGCCCTCGGCCTGGTGGGTACGGGAAAGGTGATCGTGGTCGATACGTTCACGTGGCTGGATCAGCAGTTGCCGAACTACAAGGCGCTGGGCTTCACGGTGTCCAACACCGGCACGGCGTGTAACCTGACGTCGATGGAGAACAACGCAACCGCTTACGCCAAGGCCAATCCGAGCGCGACGAACGGGCTGACCCCGGAGCAGTACGGCACCCAGTTCGGCTCTTCGCTGTTCTGCTCGCCGCAGACCTACACGGTGGCGGGCGCTGACCAGACCTACATGTTCGCGGACACGGTCCACCCGACCACGCACTTGTACGCCTTGTTCGCGCAAAACGTCCAGCAGCAGATCGCGGCGACGGGGCTGGGGAAGTAAGTTGAGGATTGCCGCATAGCGGCGAAAGGATGGGAGCGGTGCTAACCAGGCCGCCCCTATCCTTTCGCTTCGAACGCAGCCGCGGCCCGACCGAGTCGGTCATTCACCGCGATCCATTCGATCGTATCGGGCAGCTTCTCGATCAGAATCCGCGACACGTTCGCGCGATCCAGCGCGCGAAGCAAGCCGTACAACTCACGCGCGTACACCTGCGGATCTTCAGGCGCGGCGATGAAATGCACGCCTTCGGCATCGGTCCATTGCCCGGCACGCGAAACCCTTGCAACCAAAGCCACCCGCTCGCCCACTTCACGCGCGGCGAGCAAAGGCTCGAGCGCACCGAACGGCAACAACGCCAGCGGCGTGCGCGGCGCGTAGTGCGCCTTGAGTGTCCCGGAAGCCCGCGGCGCAGTCGCATCGGATCCGTCCGGCAAACGCGGCGCTTCGCCGAGTACATCGGCGATATCCTGCGGTGTCACGCGACCAGGCCGCAACAGCGCCGGAAACCCGCGCGACAGATCCACGATGGTCGATTCGATTCCGACATCCGAGGCGCCACCATCGAGCACGTGAATCGCGTTGCCGAATTCGTCGCGCACGTGTTGCGCCGTGGTCGGGCTCACGCGCCCGAAGCGATTCGCCGACGGCGCAGCCACGCCGCCATGTCCGCCCCGCAATGCGCTGAACGCTTCGAGCAACGCCTGCGCGACCGGATGCGACGGGCAGCGTAGTCCCACCGAATCCTGCCCGCCGCTGACCGCCGCCGGAATCCGCGCGGCACGTTTCAGGATCAGCGTGAGCGGCCCTGGCCAGAACGCGTCGATCAGACGCTGCGCGTCCGCCGGCAACTGCTCTACCCAGTAGTTCGGATCGCCTTGCGGCGCCAGATGCACGATGACCGGATGATTCGCCGGCCTGCCCTTCGCGGCGTAGATGCGCGCGACCGCGTCGGGACTCTCGGCGTCGCCGCCGAGGCCATACACCGTCTCCGTGGGAAACGCGACCAGACCGCCCGCGTCGAGCAATGCCGCCGCGTGTTCGATCTGCGCGGCGCTCACCGGCAATGCGCTCGCGGCGCCTTCAGCGGGGTTCTGTCGATCCGGCATGGCGCTCGCGTCAACTCGTGATGATGTGCAGGAGCCGCGCGCAATCTCGCCCGGCCGTGCGGGCTTCTTCGAGCGTAGACGCCGTGAAGTTCACGTGGCCCATCTTGCGGCCGCAGCGCGCCTCTTCCTTGCCGTACAGATGTAGCCGCGCCGCCGGCATCGCGGCGACTTCGTGCCACGGAGGCGTGACCGCCGCGCGCTTCGGGCCGTCCGGGAACCACACGTCGCCGAGAATGTTCAGCATCACCGCCGGCGAATGCTGACGCGTGTCGCCGAGCGGCATGCCGGTCATCGCGCGCACCTGCTGTTCGAACTGGCTGGTCGCGCACGCGTCGACGGTGTAATGGCCGGAGTTGTGCGGACGCGGCGCCATTTCGTTGGCGACCAGCGAACCATCTTCGAGAATGAAGAACTCGACGCACAGCACGCCGACGTATCCGAGCTTGTCCGCGATCTGCAGCGCGGCCTGTTGCGCCTGCTGAACGAGAGTCGCGCTCGCGTCCGGCGCCGGCACGATGGTGTGCGACAGCACGCCGTCGCGGTGCGTGTTCTGCGCGAGCGGATACACCGCCGACGCGCCGCTCGACCCACGCGCGATCAACGCCGACACTTCGAACTTCAGCGGCAAACGCTTTTCCAACACGCACGGCACGCCGCCGAGCGACGCATGCGCCTCGCGCACTTCCTCGGCGTTGCGCACGCGGATCTGGCCTTTGCCGTCGTAGCCCATGCGCGCGGTCTTGAGGATGCCCGGCAGCACGGCTTCGAGTTTGGCGTCGTCGAGCGCGGCCAGCGCGTCCGACGACTCGATCACCACGTGCGGCGCCACCGCCACGCCCGACGACGCGATAAAGCGCTTCTCGGCGATGCGATCCTGAGCCACCGCGACGCAACGGCCCGCCGGACTCACGAAGGTGGTCTTCGCGAGAAAGTCGAGGCTCGCGGCCGGCACATTCTCGAATTCGGTCGACACCGCCGCGCACAGTCGCGCGAGTTCGGTCAACGACGCCTCGTCGTCGTACGCCGCGCGCAGATGGCGGTCGGCGACGGCGCCCGCCGGACTGTTTTCGTCCGGATCGAGGACGGCGACGCGATAGCCCATCGCCTGGGCGGCAAAGCAGAACATGCGGCCGAGCTGGCCGCCACCGACCATGCCAAGCCATGCGCCGGGCAGAATCGGTGAAATCGGTGTGTTGTCTGGGTTCATCTTAGTGGTCGGTCGCGGCCGGGTGCGTCTGCAGTCGTGCGACTACGGGCACCCCGCCGGGGGTCGGACAGGGGACGTCTTAAAACGATCAGCCCGCGCGCTGCTATTACAGCGCCGGCAATACCATTGCGTGAGCCGCTTCGTTCTGGCGCACGCGGAACGCGGCCAGCTTTTCCGCATACTCGGGACTCGTGCCGCTCAGCAGCGACACCGCGAACAGCGCCGCATTCGCCGCGCCCGCTTCGCCGATTGCAAAGGTTGCGACCGGCACGCCCTTGGGCATCTGCACGATCGAATGCAACGAATCGACACCCTTCAGATACTTGCTCGCCACCGGCACGCCGAGCACCGGCACCGTGGTCTTGGCGGCCAGCATGCCCGGCAGATGCGCCGCGCCGCCCGCACCCGCGATGATCGCGCGAATGCCGCGCTCGCGCGCACTTTCAGCATAGGCGAACATTTCGTCGGGCATGCGGTGCGCGGACACTACCTTCGCTTCATACGGCACGCCGAATTCCTGCAAGATCGCCACGGCGTTCTTCATGATTTCCCAGTCGGAACTGGAGCCCATCAGCACGCCGACAACCGGCGCGCCATGCGTATGGGCGGTCTGAGCTTCACTCATCTTTACGGCTTCCTTGTTTCCCGAACGGCGCGAGCGATCAGGCGAGCTTGTGTCCGGTCAGGCGTTCGAGCGCTTCCTGATACTTCTCGCCCGTCTTCGTGACCACGTCGTCCGGCAGCTTCGGCGCCGGCGGCTCTTTCTTCCACGGCTGGGTTTCGAGCCAGTCGCGCACGAATTGTTTGTCGAACGAGGGCGGGTTGGTGCCGACCTGGTATTGATCGGCCGGCCAGAAGCGCGACGAATCCGCGGTCAATGCCTCGTCCATCAGGTACAGCTTGCCGTGGTTGTCCAAGCCGAATTCGAACTTCGTGTCCGCGATGATGATGCCGCGCGTCGCCGCGTATTCAGCGGCTTCCTTGTACAACTTGATCGAGATGTCGCGGATCGTGGCCGACAGTTCGGTGCCGATGCGGCGTTCCATCTCGTCGTAGGTAATGTTTTCGTCGTGGTGGCCCATTTCGGCTTTGGCCGCCGGCGTGAAGATCGGTTCGGGCAGCTTCTGCGCGTTTTGCAAACCCGCCGGCAATTGCACGCCGCACACAGCGCCGGTTGCCTGGTAGTCTTTCCAGCCGCTGCCGGCCAGATAGCCGCGCACCACCGCTTCGACGAGGATCGGCTCGAGGCGCTTGACGACCACCGCGCGGCCCTTGACCTGCTCGACTTCGTCCGCCGCGACGACGGACTCGGGCGCGACGCCCGTCAGGTGGTTCGGCACCACATGCTTCAGTTTCTCGAACCAGAAGTTCGCCATCTCGTTGAGCACGCGGCCCTTGTTCGGAATCGGCTCGCCCATGATGACGTCGAACGCCGACAGACGGTCGGTCGTGACGATCAGCAACTGGTCGTTGCCCACCGCATAGTTGTCGCGGACTTTACCGCGGCCGAGCAGCGGCAGCGAGCGGAGCGTGGATTCGTAAAGGGTAGACATCGTCGTGGTTCGCTAAAAATGAGGCAAAAAGTGTGACCGGAACAAAAGGGAAACGCCGTTCCCCGGATGATGCGGGAACGGCGATCTAACGACAACCTGGCCAAACGGCGAGGTGCAGAGCAGTTATAGCTTAACGGACGACTTGCGCAAGCTCGCCCGATTTGTACTTCTCCGCGATTTTATCAAGGGAAACCGGCTTGATCTTGCCGGCCTGGCCTTCGCAGCCGAATTGCGTGTAACGGTCGATACAGATCTTCATCGCCGCTTCGCGCGCCGGCTTCAGGTAATCGCGCGGATCGAACTTGCCCGGATTGGTCGCCATGTAGCGGCGGATCGCGCCGGTGATCGCCAGACGCAGGTCGGTGTCGATGTTGACCTTGCGCACGCCGTTGCGGATGCCTTCCTGGATTTCCTCGACCGGTACGCCGTAGGTTTCCTTCATGTCGCCGCCGAATTCGCGGATTTCCGCGAGCAGCTCCTGCGGCACCGACGACGAGCCGTGCATCACCAGGTGGGTGTTCGGAATCCGCTGGTGGATTTCCTTGATGCGCTGGATCGACAGAATGTCGCCCGTAGGCTTCTTGCTGAACTTGTACGCGCCGTGCGACGTGCCGATCGCGATCGCCAATGCGTCGCACTGCGTCAGCTTGACGAAGTCAGCGGCCTGCTCCGGATCGGTCAGCAGCTGCTCGCGGGTCATCGTGCCTTCCGCGCCGTGACCGTCTTCCTTGTCGCCCTTCATGGTTTCCAGCGAGCCGAGCACGCCCAGTTCCGCTTCCACCGTGATACCGATCGAATGCGCCGCTTCCACGACCTTGCGCGACACGTCGACGTTGTACTCATACGACGCGACGCTCTTGCCGTCGGCTTCGAGCGAGCCGTCCATCATCACGCTGGTGAAGCCGCTGCGGATCGCCGCCATGCAGACCGCCGGCGACTGCCCGTGGTCCTGGTGCATCACGACCGGAATATGCGGATACGACTCGACTGCCGCTTCGATCAGGTGGCGCAGGAACGGCTCGCCTGCGTATTTACGCGCGCCGGCGGAAGCCTGCATGATGACCGGGGCGTTGACCTTGTCGGCCGCCGCCATGATCGCCTGCACCTGCTCCAGATTGTTCACGTTGAATGCCGGAAGGCCGTAGCCGTTTTCAGCGGCGTGGTCCAGCAGTTGACGCATTGATACGAGAGGCATGCTGTAACTCCTTAGATTGAAACGAATTCTTGTGCCGTCGGCATCTTTTGGGCGATTTTATCGCGAAGCAAGCCGCATACCCTGTCGCACGATCCTTAAAGCGCCGAGCGGTCCTGTCCGCTCCAAGCGCGACTGAAGACGGTGCGCCGCCTCTCGCGGGGCATGCCAGCCTGCTTCGCTCAATCCAGCCTGTGCCGATCGGGCGGTCTCCAACCCGATCAGTACGGTTCGCCGACCCGCACGATTTTCAACGTATTGGTGCCGCCGGCCTGCCCCATCGGCTCGCCGACGGTCAGCACCACCATATCGCCGCGCGACGCGTAACCCTTGCTGACCACCGTTTCCAACGCCTGCTGCAACGCGGTGTCGCGGTCGGTGTTGGTGTCCAGATGCAGCGAGGTCACGTTGCGGTACAGCGCCATCGCCCGTTCGCTGCCGACCCGCGGCGTGAGCGCGAAGATCGGCACGTGGGTCCAGTGGCGCGACATCCACAGCGCGGTCGAGCCGGACTCGGTCAATGCCACGATCGCCTTCGCGCCCAGGTGATAGGCCGTGAAGAGCGCGCCCATCGCGATCGACTGGTCGATCCGGGTGAACGTGCGGTCGAGGAAATCGCGGTCCAGCTCCGACTGTTCCGACTTCTCGGCTTCGAGACAGATCGCCGCCATCGTTTCGATGGTCTGCACCGGGTACTTGCCCGCCGCCGATTCCGCCGACAGCATCACCGCGTCCGTGCCGTCGAGCACCGCGTTGGCGACGTCCGACACTTCGGCGCGGGTCGGCACCGGCGCGTAGACCATCGACTCCATCATCTGGGTCGCGGTAATCACGAACTTGTTCGATTCGCGCGCCATACGAATCATCCGCTTTTGCAGCGCGGGAACTGCGGCATTGCCCACTTCCACGGCCAAGTCGCCGCGCGCAACCATGATGCCGTCCGACGAGTCGAGAATGCCTTGCAGCGCCGGAATCGCTTCCGCGCGCTCGATCTTGGCGATCATCTTCGGCTTGATGCCGAACGGCGCGCCGGCGATGTTCGCCAGCTGGCGGGCCATTTCCATGTCGGTGGCGTTCTTCGGAAACGACACCGCGACGTAATCGACGCCGAGCGACATCGCCGTGCGGATGTCCTCCATGTCTTTCGCGGTGAGCGCGGGCGCGGTCAGGCCGCCGCCCTGGCGGTTGATGCCCTTGTTGTTCGAGAGCTCGCCGCCGATCTTCACGACCGTGTGGATTTCGTTGCCGATCACGCGCTGCACGTTCAGCACGATCAGGCCGTCGTTGAGCAACAGCACGTCGCCCGGCTTCAGGTCGCGCGGCAGGTCCTTGTAGTCGAGACCGGCGCGCTGCTCGTTGCCGAGTTCGCAGTCGGCGTCGAGCACGAACGGCTCGCCGGCAACCAGCATGACCTTGCCGTTTTCAAATTTGCCGACCCGGATCTTCGGGCCCTGCAGGTCCGCCATGATGGCGACTTCGCGGCCGGCCTGGCGGGCCGCCTCGCGCACGAATTCGGCGCGCTGGCGGTGGTCGTCGGCGGTGCCGTGCGAGAAATTGAGCCGCACCACATCCAACCCCGCCTGAATCATTTGCAGCAGGATTTCCGGCGTGTTGGAAGCCGGTCCGATGGTAGCGACAATCTTGGTGGCGCGATGCATGAGTCTCCTCGTCTGGATAGGATCGCTGGAAAGAGCGCTGCGAGTCGGATGCGGAGGCTGCGCACCGAAAGATGCTGCCAGGGGCTGCGCGCCGGTTGAGACCAGCGTCGCTTTGTAGTGTGAAGCGGTGTTCGAGACCAGCACGGGGGGTGCCGGCGGGGAGACGGTCTCTTCGTCCGGGAGTTCTGCCTGCGACGGTGAGGCCTGAGCGGCGGACAGGTCCGCCGGTTCGTCGACAGTGGCAGTGGTCAACTCCGCGAGCGCTAGAGGCGCGCCGGATTCTTCTATTTCGACGGACGCCGCCGGAGCGGCGGCAGAGCGAGCTGCGCGCTCTCCTGCCGTCGCTGCTTCGGTACTGCGCGGCGACTTGCCGCCGCGCGCCTTTGCAGACTTTGCCGTTGGAGAGCGCGTCGCCACGTTAAGCCCGCGATTCCAGGACTTCGACCGCCGGCAGCTTCTTGCCCTCGAGAAACTCGAGGAAGGCGCCGCCGCCCGTGGAGATGTAGCTGACTTTGTCGTGGATGCCGTACTTGGCGATCGCCGCGAGCGTGTCGCCGCCGCCTGCAATCGAGAACGCCGAGGACCTGGCGATTGCGTCCGCCAGCGTCTTCGTGCCGTTGCCGAACTGGTCGAATTCGAACACGCCGACCGGGCCATTCCACACGATCGTGCCGGCCTTTTCCAGTTGCGCGGCGAGCGCCTTGGCGGTGTCCGGTCCGATGTCGAGGATCATGTCGTCGTCTTGCACGTCCGCGACGGCCTTCACTTCGGCCTTGGCGGTCGGCGAAAACTCCTTGGCCGTGACCACGTCGGTCGGGATCGGCACCGAGGCGCCGCGAGCTTTGGCCGCGTCGATGATAGCCTTGGCTGCGTCGACCAGATCGGCTTCGGCGAGCGACTTGCCGATCTTCAGGCCGGCGGCCAGCATGAACGTATTGGCGATGCCGCCGCCGACGATCAGCTGATCGACCTTGTCGGCCAGCGACTTCAGGATGGTCAGCTTGGTCGACACCTTCGAGCCGGCGACGATCGCCACCAGCGGACGCTTCGGCGCGCCCAGCGCCTGGCCGAGCGCTTCGAGCTCAGCCGCCAGCAGCGGACCCGCGCAGGCGACTGGCGCATATTTGGCGATGCCGTGGGTGGTCGCTTCGGCGCGGTGCGCGGTGCCGAACGCGTCATTCACGTAGATGTCGCAGAGCTTCGCCATTTTCTGCGCAAGCTCGTCGGAATCTTTCTTTTCGCCCTTGTTGACGCGGCAGTTTTCGAGCAACACGACCGAGCCCGGCGCGACGTTCACGCCGTTTTCGACCCAGTTAGCGACCAGCGGCACGTCGCGGCCGAGCAATTCGGCCAGACGCTTCGCGACCGGCGCGAGCGAGTCTTCCGGCTTGAAGTCGCCCTCGGTGGGGCGGCCCAGGTGCGACGTGACCATCACGGCGGCGCCTGCGTCGAGTGACGCCTTGATAGCCGGCACCGAGGCACGGATGCGGGTGTCTTCGGTGATGTTGCCTTGATCGTCCTGCGGCACGTTCAGATCGGCGCGGATGAACACGCGTTTGCCGGACAGCTTGCCTTCGGCGATCAGATCGGAGAGACGCAATACCTTGTTCATGGGCGTTTGTGTGCGAGTTGATGAGAAGGCGGTGGCGGACGGCGCGTGGGCTTCATGCTCGGCAAATTTCCTGCGCTTCGGCACGACAGCGGCTCCACGTGAGCGGGCGCCGGCGGCAGCGCCGTGGCTCGCGCCCAGCAGCGGCGCGCTCGACCCGGAAGCTGGCATTTTAACTGATCCACACTGCCTGCTGACCCGCAGTTGGGCGAATGCCCCGTATTTGCGATGCGCCACTCATGGCGCAACGCAGCATCGGTTGCTGACCCTATCACACGAAGAGGCGCAACAACGTGAATACGACCATCCCAGTGACAATCGTGCCGAGCATGGTGCGGCGCCACAAAAACCATGCGAGACCGGACAGCGTCGCGTAAAGCTCGTGGTTGGTCGACGCGAACGACAGCCCTTCCGGCGTGGTCAGCACGTCGGGCAGCACCACGGCGGCGAGCGCCGCGGCCGGCGCATAGCGCAGCATCCGCTGCACGCGTCCCGGCAAAACCGTGCGCTCCCCGCCGATCAGAAACATCGCGCGGGTCAGCGCCGTGACGAAGGTCATGCCGAAAATGGCCAGCCAGATCTGCGTGGATGTCATGGGGAGTCTCCGGCGCTGTTGCGGATGCGGCGCAAGTCGGCGCGCTCGACCATCAGGTCGGCGGCGCTGCCCGCGATGATCGCCGCGATCACTGCGAGCGGCAGCGCGAGCCGGTAAGGCAGATCGAAAGCGAGCAGCGACACGACCCCGGCGATGCTGACGGCCACCAGCGTGGAGCGCGTCGCGATCGCCGCCACCATGATGGGCAGCAACGCCAGCGTGCCGGCCAGCGCGAGTCCCCAGTTGTCGGGAATCAGGCTCGCCAGCAGGATGCCGGCAATCGACGACACCTGCCACGACAGCCAGCTCGACACCGCCATGCCCCAGTAGTACGGCTCCTTGCCCGGCACGTAGCCGGTCGGGAAACTCTTCTTCTGGAACAGCAGATAGATCACGTCGCCATTGAAGTAGCCCAGCACGATGCGCCGCCACATCGACAGATAGGAGAAATGCGGCGCCAGCCCGACGCTGAAAATCACGAAACGCGTATTGACCATGGCCGCCGTGAGCAGCACGGTCCAGATCGGCAGCTTGGCGGCGAGCAGCGGCAGCACCGCCAGCTGCGACGAGCCGGCGTAGCACAGCAGCGACATGGTGAGCGCCTGCGGCAGCGTGAGCACGGATTTGCTCATCGCGATACCGGTGACGAGCCCCCACGAGAAAATCGCCATCAGCGTGGGTGAGTAGTCGCGCGCGCCCTCACGGAAGGCGCGGCGATCGGTATCTGACAGACGAGCGAGCATGAGGCGAAACGGGCAGGCGCAAATGCGCCGCAATGAAGGGAAGTCGGCGCCAGGTCGTCAGGCACCCGCTGGCGCATCCGGATTTGAATTAGGCGTGTGCCGGATTATAGCGTCCGGAATGCGGCCAAATGCCCGTTCCGTGTGCAAAAGACGCTAAAATATTGCTCTTGGCTGCGCCTGACGCGCGTAGTCGCACCTCACAACGCACCTGCTGGAGAATCGTATGTCAATGGCCGACCGTGACGGCAAGATCTGGATGGATGGCAAGCTCATCGACTGGCGCGATGCCAAGATCCACGTGCTCACCCACACGCTGCATTACGGCATGGGCGTTTTCGAAGGCGTGCGCGCCTACAAGACGGCCGACGGCGGCACCGCGATTTTCCGTCTGCAGGAGCACACCAAGCGTCTCCTGAACTCGGCCAAGATCTTCCAGATGGACGTGCCGTTCGACCACGAAACACTCGCTGCCGCGCAGCGCGAAGTGGTCCGCGAAAACAAGCTCGAGTCCTGCTACCTGCGCCCGATCATCTGGGTCGGTTCGGAAAAGCTCGGCGTGTCGGCCAAGGGCAACACGATCCACGTCGCCATCGCCGCGTGGCCGTGGGGCGCTTACCTCGGTGAAGACGGCATCGCCAAGGGCATCCGCGTGAAGACCTCGTCGTTCACGCGCCATCACGTGAACGTGTCGATGGTCCGCGCGAAGGCGTCGGGCTGGTACGTGAACTCGATCCTCGCAAACCAGGAAGCGATCGCCGACGGCTACGACGAAGCGCTGCTGCTCGACGTCGACGGCTATGTGTCGGAAGGTTCGGGCGAGAACTTCTTCCTCGTCAACAACGGCAAGCTGTACACGCCGGACCTGTCGTCGTGCCTCGACGGCATCACGCGCGACACGGTCATCACGCTGGCGCGCGACGCGGGCATCCCGGTGATCGAAAAGCGCATCACGCGCGACGAGGTCTACACCTGCGACGAAGCGTTCTTCACCGGCACCGCCGCCGAAGTCACGCCGATCCGCGAACTCGACAACCGCACGATCGGCGCGGGCGCACGCGGCCCGATCACCGAGAAGCTGCAGTCGGCGTTCTTCGACGTGGTGAACGGCAAGAGCGACAAGTACGCGCACTGGCTGACCAAGATTTAACGCGCGCTGCGCCGGCAGGCTGGCCCAGGCTGACCTTTTGGCTCTTGCCGGTCCGCGCATTACCGGCGCAACGCCCGCACCCTGCATACAACGAGAAAGTCCCATGAGCGAAATCAAGGAAATGCCGCTGGTCGAACTGTCGGCAAAAGACCTGCCGGCTTACTGCCCGAACCCGGCCATGCCGCGCTGGAGCGCGCATCCGCGCGTCTTTATCGATGTCACGCACGGCGAGGCGCGTTGCCCGTATTGCAGCACGCGCTACAAGCTGCGCGACGGCGAAGTGGTCAAGGGGCATTGATCAAGACGCACTGAGCGCTGGTTGCTTGCGGCGCTTGTGTGTGGTGTCGTGCGCGGGTTGGTGGGGTTGGGTGGACGCGGGTTTTTGTGCGCTCCGTGTCGTCGGGTTCGATGGCGGCCCGGTGATCCGCACGGTCACCCGTTTCGCTGCCTGCTTTGTAGTGCTGACTGACTGGCTGAAGATTTCGCTCGCCGCTTCGTTGTCCGGCGAGCCTGCCCCGGTTGCACAGCACGCGCGCACAACATCAACGCCAATACGCACGCAAGCGCAAACGCGCCGCAGCAGGGCCGCCACCGCGACGCCTCCGGCCACGCCGGAAGCGCGCCACACGGTTGGCGGCTTTTCCACTTTCACCAATCCGAATGCCACGCGCATTGCGCGCGCGGCGTTTCATTTCGACACCGGACACTGAATCTGATGCGTCGCGCGTTAGTTATCGCACCGAACTGGATCGGTGACGCATTGATGGCGCAGCCGCTGTTTGCGCGCCTCGTGAAATTGCATCCGCGCATCGCCATCGACGCGGTCGCGCCCTCGTGGGTCGCGCCCGTGCTCGAACGCATGCCGGAAATCCGCGACGTCTACGCTACCGACCTCGCGCACGGCAAGCTGCAAATGCTGCGTCGCTGGCAGCTGGCGAGCGATCTGCGTGACGTCGGCTATGACGCGGCGTATGTACTGCCGAACTCGCTCAAATCGGCGCTGATTCCGTGGATGGCCGGCATTCCGTTGCGCATCGGCTATACCGGCGAGAGCCGCTACGGCCTGCTGAACGTGCGTCACGCGAATCCGCGCAAGGACGAGCGTCCGCCGATGGTCGGCCAGTACGCCGCCCTCGCCTACGCGCCCGGCGCCAAGCTCCCCGACGACCTGCCGATGCCGCGCCTCGACACGGACCTGAACGAAGCGTCGCGCGTGTCGGCGCGCTTCAATCTGGATACGCGAGTGCCGCTGCTGGTGTTCTGCCCGGGCGCCGAGTACGGCCCGGCCAAGCGCTGGCCGCCCGAGCACTTCGCGGCGCTCGCGCAGATGGTCGGCCAGTCGTTCCCGTACACGCAGATCGTCGCGCTCGGTTCGCCGAAAGACGCCCCGCTTGCACAGGCGATCGCCGAGAAAGCGCCGAACGTGCGCAACCTGTGCGGCCAGACCGCGCTGGGCGAGGCTTGCGCGCTGATCTCGCGGGCCAACGCGGTCGTCACCAACGACTCCGGCCTGATGCACGTGGCCGCCGCGCTGCGCCGGCCGCTGGTGGCCGTGTACGGTTCGACCGATCCACGCCACACGCCGCCCTTGTCGGAGCTTGCGAAGGTACAATGGCTTCATCTCGAATGCAGCCCCTGTTTTGAGCGCGAGTGTCCGCTCGGTCATCTGAATTGCCTGAAGCAGTTGAGCGCCGAGCAGGTATTCAGCGATTTGCGCGGCATGTTGCTGACGCAACGCTGAACCCACCGACACTTGCACGCAACACCGCACGCCCCTGAGCGCGTCGCGTCACGTTCGCGCCTTGCGGCGCGGGCATTCTGGCGCTTGGGTGCGACGGTCCGGTGCTCCGGACCGCCCCGCTGACCGCTGTCGCGCAACCGCGCGCCGCGCACAAGAGACTGACGAGCCATGCCACGTTTTGCCCATATCTTCGAAGCCGCCGCCGATACCCTGAGCGCCTACTATCAGGCCGTCGCGGAGGTCAATATCGACAGCTTGATGGGCCTGTGGATCGATGAAGAGTTCGTCAGCTGCATCTGCGCCGACGGCTCGCACCTGCACGGCCTCGACAGCATTCGCGCGGGCTTGCAGATCCAGCTCGACGCCGCGCCCGTGTCGATCGAGCCGCTCGACATCCGCGTGTACGACAGTCTCGGCACGGTCGTCTACGCGATTGCCGAAGCGCATCGTCCGGCCGACCCCACCGCCACGCCCGCGATGGTCTTCACCACTTACGTGATGGTCCACGAACGCGGCGAGTGGCGCATCGCGCACATTCACGCGAGCCCAATGCCGAACGAGGCCGCCAGCCAGTTCGCCACCAAGATGCGGCATGGCCAGGGCTCGCTGCACTGACGCGCGGCTTGAGCTCAGATTCAGGTTCGCGTTTTACTTTTCGCTCCAACGCCTGCATGAGTTCGACGCACGATAAACCCGCTTCCTCAGGCTCGGCCCGCGCCGCGGCCGCCGTTGAGGCCGCCGTCGAGGCCACCGTCGAACTGCTCTACCGCGCCCCGCTCTGGCTGCCGAACCGGCACGTGCAAACCATCGTGCCGTCGCTGTTCGCGCGCCGCCCGGCGGTGTCGTTTCGGCGCGAGCGCTGGGACACGCCGGACGGCGACTTCATCGATCTCGACTGGGTCGTGCATGACGGCCAGTCCTCAACGTCGTCCCTCGCACCTGCCGCCGCGCCGCAAATTCCCGCCGCCGATGCTCCGCTCTTCGTGCTGTTTCACGGGCTCGAAGGCAGTTCCTCGTCGCACTACGCGGCCAGCTTGATGGCGGCCGCGCGCGACTATGGCTGGCACGGCGTCGTGCCGCACTTTCGCAGTTGCAGCGGCACGCTGAACCGCTTGCCGCGCTTTTATCACCTCGCCGACAGCAACGAAGTCGATTGGGTGCTGCGCCGCTTGCGCGCCGCGCATCGTGGGCCGGTCGTCGCGGCAGGCGTGTCGCTCGGTGGTAATGTGCTGCTGCGCTGGCTCGGCGAGCGACGCGACGAAGCGGCGTCGGTGGTCGCGGCGGCCGCCGCGATTTCGACGCCGATCGACGTGCATGCAGGCGGTCGCGCGTTGTCGCGGGGCTTCGGCCTCGTCTACACGCGCAGTTTCCTGAAGACGCTCAAGCAGAAGGCCGGGCAGAAACTGGTCCAATTCCCAGGCCTGTTCGACCGCGACGCGATGCTGGCGAGCCGCACGATGTACGAGTTCGACAACGTGGTGACCGCGCCGCTGCACGGCTTTCGCAATACCGATGAGTATTGGAGCACGGCGACCACGCGCCCGCTCCTGCCGCACATTCAGGTGCCGACGCTGGTCCTGAACGCGCGCAACGACCCGTTCCTGCCGGCCGAGGCGTTGCCGTCGCGGCGCGAAGTGTCGGCGGCGGTGGAGCTCGACCAACCGAGGCACGGCGGCCACGCCGGCTTCATGACCGGGCCGTTTCCGGGCCGCATCGACTGGCTGTCGCGGCGCGTGTTCGGCTACCTGGAGCGACACGTCGATCATGGATGACCTTGTCAGGCAGGCTCTGGCCAAGTGGCCGAACGTTCCGAGTTGCACCGGCTGGCTGATGCTGGACCGGCGCGGCAACTGGCGCATGCGCGACGAAGCCGCCCAGGCGAGCGGTGCGCCGGGCGAGCCGATCCGGCATGAGGCGCTGCTCGGCTTCATCAACCGGAACTACGACGCCGACGAACGCGGCCAGTGGTTTTTCCAGAACGGCCCGCAGCGGGTGTATGTCGAACTGGGTTATACGCCGTGGGTGGTGCGACTGTCGGCCGGCGCCGATGGCGCGCTCGCGCTGCAGGACCAAGCCGGCGGCGCTTACGAGCCCGCTGCGGTGTTTGTCGATGAAGAAGGCGGGATTCTGTTTGCCGACAACTCGGCGCATGCGAGAGTCGCTGTCCTGCACGACCACGATCTGCAGGTCTTCTCCGATCATGCGACGCTCGGCGACGACTCGATGACGGGCGACTTCCACTGGAACAATCAGCGAGTATTGCCGCTGCAACCGATGCGGCGCGCCGAAGTTGCCGCCCGCTTCGGTTTCGTGCCGAGTCCGGCCGCGAACGTCTAGGACTCTGTCGCGTGCGCGGCGCTCGGCCTCGGCGCGACCACCCATCTCGCCCGGCCAGCCGAGCGCGGCCCTGGCGCTAACCCTTCTCGTCGAGCCGCTCCTCCTTGTAGCGGTTCTCCATTTCGTGCAAGCGCGCATCGACGGTCGCGAGATCGTAATAGCCGATCGTCTTCAGATTGCGCGCGTCCTTCAGTTGCCGGATTGCCGACGGCCACGCCCCTTCCAGCGCGAACTTTTCGGCCATCGCCCGATGCTGCGTCAGCGCATCGCCGCTGCCCGCGCTTGCCTGCGCGAGATACAGCCACCAGGCCGGCTGATCCGGGTGAGCGCGCGTCTCCCTCTGCGCGAGCGCCTGCGCATCGGCGAAACGCCGCAAGGTGAGCAAGGTGCGGATGTGCATGTCGATTGCCGCATTCGACTGCGGCCAGCGCTGCTGCGCGAACTCCGCGAGCCGCGCGGCTTCGTCGTTGCGCCCCGCGCGCCGTGCGATGTCGGCGGCGAGCACGTCGAGGCTCGGCGAGCTGCGCGCGGGCGCGCCCCCGGTACGCTCGCCGGTCGCGAACGCCGCGCGCGAAGTCGCGAGCGACGCCGCCGCATCGTCGTAACGTTCGAGCAGCAGCTGACCATACGCGATCCCGTACCAGTTCGCCGCGACGTTGATCGCCGTGCGATCGTCGATTTCGGAGCGCAAGCGCGAAATCTCATCCGCGTATTCGCTGCGCGAGCGGTCTTGCAGCAAACGCGCCCGCGCGCGCACGAAGCCATATTCGGGCGCCTGATGCGGCTGCCGGTACGGCGCGCGGCGCGCGCGGTCCTCCATGTCGGCGATCCGTTCGCCGGTCAGCGGGTGCGTGCGCGCGTAGGCCGGGACGCCCGTGTCGCTCATCGCCGCGCGGTCGAGCCGGCCGAAGAAGGTCGCCATCGCGTACGGGTCATAGCCCGCGCCGGCCAGCAGCAGAAAGCCGACGCGATCCGCTTCGTGCTCGGCCGAACGCGAAAAGCGCAACTGATTGTCGACCGCGTAAGCCTGGCCGCCGATCGCAATCGCGCTGCCCAGGTCGCCGCTATGTGCGAGCACGCCCGCCAGCACGCCGAACAACAAACCGGCGAGCGCGGCATAGGTGCTGGTCTCACTGGCCGAGATCATCCGCGAGATGTGCCGTTGCAGCACGTGGCCCATTTCGTGCCCGAGCACCGACGCCAGCTCGGACTCGGTCTGCGTCGCCGCGATCAAACCGGTGTTCACGCCGATGAAGCCACCCGGCAACGAGAATGCGTTAATCTGCGCGTCGCGCACCGCGAACAGTTCGAAGTCCGGCCGATAGCCGCCGATGTACAGCGCGCTCGCCGCCGCGGCGAGCTTGGCGGACACCGAGTTCAGATAGTCGCGCACCAGCCAGTCGTCGAGATAGTCGGGGTCGCGGCGCACTGCGCGCATCACGCGCTCGCCGAGCTTGCGCTCGGCTTGCGGCGTCAGCGAACCCGAACCGCCGTTGCCGAGGTCGGGCAACTGCTGGGTGACGATCGGCGTGCGCCAGTCGCTGTTCACACCGGCGCGGCCGGACAGGTGGTTCTGCGCGCCGCCATACACGCCGAACACGCCTTGCGCGATGTCGGGCGGCACGACCGGGTCGGCATAGGCGTCGGACGGCCCGCTGACCAGTGGCGACTCGGCCGGCTGCATATTGAGCGCGACGCTTGCGCCGGCATGCGATTGCGCGAACGCGCCCGGCGGCGCGGCGAGCGCGACAGACAACAACGCAGCAAGAAACCGTTTCGGACGCATCGCGAGGTCGGTGGCGAAGTCGGAAAGCGACGCCCGCCGCTCGGACTAAGCTAGCGGGCACAGGTCAATTGTAATCAGTCGCCGCGGCGAATCGGATGGCCGCGCCGCGCTGTTATTGCATTGCGATCGCACTGCTATGATAGGCCCCCTCTGAAGGAGCCCAACATGCCTGAACTCACTCATTTCGACGCCGCCGGCCAGGCGCATATGGTAGACGTCGGCGGCAAGAAGGAGACCAAGCGCATCGCCGTCGCGCGCGGTTCGATCCGCATGCTGCCGGATACCTTCGCGCTGATCCGCGACGGTAACGCCAAAAAGGGCGATGTGATCGGCATCGCGCGCATTGCGGCGATTCAAGGTTCGAAGCGCACCGCCGATCTGATCCCGCTCTGTCATCCGCTCGCGCTGACGCGCGTCAAAGTGGATTTCGAACTCGACGAGAGGCTGCCCGGCGTGCACTGCACGGTTCAGGTCGAAACGCTCGGCCGAACGGGTGTGGAGATGGAAGCGCTGACCGCCGTGCAGGTCGGACTGCTGACGGTGTACGACATGTGCAAGGCGGTGGATCGGGGGATGACGATCACCGATGTGAAGGTGCTGGAGAAGCACGGAGGGAAGTCGGGCGATTGGGTGGCTGATCAGGCGGGGCTCGGCAAGCCCGCGCAAGACTGACACGATAAGCGCCTCTCCATAGTACGACACGGTGGTCGAGCTTCCCGATGGCCGCCGGTTTCGGGCGCGTCGCGGTGCACTCGACAATAGCGGCGATCCTGAAGGCCTGGATCATCGGTTCGTTAGTGCGCATCGCCGGTGCAACGATCGCGTTCCTGTAGTCAGCCGGCTCTTCGGGAAGCATGGCGCGCCGCGGGCGTCAATCAGTCTTCGTCGGTGTCGTCGTCCTGGTTCACGTCGGACCCCGGGAGGCCATAGCGCTTGACCAGTTCCGCCTTGAAGCCGGCCAGCGACTTCTGCTCATCGGTCAGTTCATACAGATAGCTCAACTGCGACGGCCAGTCCTTCAACTCCTCCGCAAAAATCCTCAGGCGCTCGACGGTGTCGAGCGCCGCCGCCGTGTCCCCGCTCAGCGCCTGCAACACCGCATAGCGGCGCAACACGGTTTCGCCCGGCAGCAGCGCGATAGCCTGCTTGTGGATCGCGAGCTTGTGCTGCAGGTCCATCGAGTTCATCGGCTGCAGTGTCGCTAGACCGTATTCGCCCCAGGCCTGGAACAGGAACGACGGATTCGCCGTGTATTGCTCGGCAGGCCGCGAGCCGTAGTACAGCACCTCGGCGCGCGCGTAATCGCGATACACCGGATACAGCGCAGCCAGCCCGCCAAACACCACCACCGCAAACGCGCCGAACGACAGTCGCCCAGGCACGAGACGCAACGGCCGCGTTTCCAGCAAGCCGAACACGAACATCGCCGGCAACAGGAAGAACATGTACTGCTGCGGATACTCGACCAGCGCGTGCATCGTCAGCACGCCGATCAACGCGATGCCGAACACGCGCCCGGCGCTTTGCGGGGCGCGCACCACACGCACGAGCCACGCGACCAGCCCGATGAGCACGATCGCAATGCCGATCAGACCGGTCTTCGCGAGCAGGTCGATGAAGATGTCGTGCGAATTGTTGGCGATCTCGACACCGCCGAGCGTCTTCACCAGCTCAAACTGGTAGCTCGGAAATTCGCCCCAGCCGACGCCCAGCAGCGGATGCGTTTTGAACATCGTCCAGCCGTACTTCCACAACGCGAGGCGCGGCGCGATCTGGCCCGCGTCCTTGAAGCGCTCGGCCGCCGATTGTGCAAGCTCGAGGTGATAGTGCACATTGGCCCAGCGGATCAGCGCATTGACCACGAAGAACAGCACGGCCAACGCGATCGGGATGACCCATTCGCGGTTGCTGCGGCGAAGCAGCGGTTCGTTGCGAGTCTGCGCGAACGCCATCCAGAAACCCGCGACGACGATCACCCCCATTTGCAGCCACGGACCGCGCGACACGGTCAACGCCAGCCCGACCGCGAAGATCGTCGAGATGAGCAGCCAGATGCCGACGGCGAGCCGCCGTGTCTGAACGAGGAACAACGCGCCCGCCATCGCGAACGCGATGTAGGTGGCGAGGTGGTTCGCCTGCGCCATGTTGCCGAACGGCCGGCGCTCGACCGTCACGTTATACGCGACGACGAACGGCGAGACACGCGTCTCCAGGTGGAAGAGCTGGATCACCTGGCTGAACACCGCAAACAGACCGCCGACGATCAGCGCCCCCGCCGCCCAGCGCAACGCGGTTTCGTCGAGCTTGGCGCGCGCGAAGCCGTAGCCGGCATGCGTCGCCATCCATGCCGCCAGCAGGAAACCACCGCCGAGCCAGTTCATCGACGGCTCCGCGACGGGCAGTAGCACCGATTGCGCGACCAGCACCACGCCAAACAGCAGCGGCACCAGCGCAACCGTCGGCGATGCGAACGTGATGCGCGGCTTCGCGGTCGCCATCAGCAGCACGACACCCGCGCCGGTCAGCAGATGAAGCGCGAGCGCGGTGAATTCGGCGTAGAAGGTCGGAATCGGGTACGTATGATTGGCGACTGCATAAGGCAGCACCAAAGCGAGAGCCAACAGAACGAGAGACAGGTAGCGTGCGAATGGGGAAGGCATCGAGTAACCGGAGGGCGTCAGCAACCGGCGCACTATACAAAAAATTCCTTCCGCTGTGCGCCGGCTGGCCGAAATAGGCCAAAAATCAGCCTTTTACTTTCCCGGTGTGTGTGAATGGCGACTCGTGTGGCCACTTGTGCCGCTTAGTCACACGCTAATCATGCATTCGGTCACGAACGGCATTCCGGCGGCGCCAGATTCGACGCGAGCGTGGGCGCATCGACAGGTGCGGGCCCCGCGCCCGGCGCCGGCAACGAAGACGCCGTTTTGCCGCCGGTGAAACATTCCCACGTGATCGCGCCGGCCTGCACCGAGTCCTTGCTCAGCGCGACGCGCGCGGTCGGCGCGTCCGCATTGTCGGGCACCGACGGCACCAGTGTCAGCGTGTTCGAACCGGCCGGCGCGACGCGCGTGGTGAAGGCGATCGTGATCTGGCCGGTGTCGTCGTCGACCCGGATCGACTCGACGTTGCGGGTGGCGGGCGGCGACGCATAGCCACCGCTGAAGGCATTGCCGCTCGCGGCGTTTTCGGCCACCGCGAGCCGCGCGGACGATGCGAGCGACAGCCCCTCACCGACCCGGCTGCGCGCCAGATAGTCCTGATACGCGGGAATCGCATAGGCCGCGATCACGCCGACGATCGCCAGCACGATCATCAATTCGATCAGCGTGAAGCCGACGCCGAAACGACGGCAGACACGCGCGAGCCGCGCGGACCAGCTCGCGCGTCCAGACGCGGACCGCACTGAAAGCGTGGAATGGGAATATGGGGGATATGGCAAGGTAACGGTCATCGGCAGGCTCCTGAAACGGAAAAACGCCTGCCCCGCGGATCGGGGACAGGCGTTTCAATCGTAGCCAGCGCCGCTCTCGGCTTACAGTCAGCCGAATGGCTAACGTTGCGTTCATCGCGAGCCATTGCGCCGATACAGCGGCGCGTTCCGGTCCTGCGGCGACGCGCGCGTGTGTCGGCGCAGGGTCGCGCACCTCACGCCGCCGCGCGATTGGCGTTGCGGCGCTTCAACAGATACCCGAGGATCACGACGAACAACGCCCCCGCGATGCTCATCCCGTATTCGGCGGCAGGCGTGTCGAGGATGGGCCAGCGGTCGCCGGCCGGGTCGTTGATGATCAGGCCGCCCGCGATCCAGCCCAGCAACCCGGCGCCGAGCACGATGACGATCGGAAAGCGGTCGAGCAGCTTGAGAACGATCTGACTGCCCCACACGATCAGCGGAATGCTCACCACCAGGCCGAAAATCACCAGCGCGAGCCGATGCTCCTGATCGGCGGCTTCGGCGGCGCCGGCAATCGCGATCACGTTGTCGAGGCTCATCACCGCGTCTGCGACGATGATGGTCTTGATCGCCGCCATGAGCTTGTCGGCCGGCTTGATGTTCTCATGTACGTCATGCGCCGGCGCCATCAGGCGCACGCCGATCCACAGCAGCAATAGCCCGCCTGTGAACTTCAGCAACGGCACATCGAGCAGCACGACGGCGAACGCGATCAGCGCCACGCGCAGCACGATCGCGCCGGCCGTGCCCCACAGCACGCCGCGGATGCGCTGTGAGGGCGGCAGATTGCGGCAGGCCAACGCGATCACGACGGCGTTATCGCCACCCAGCAGGATGTCGATCACGATGATCTGGAAGACCGCGCCCCAATGGAGGGTGGCGAAGAAATGGAGCATGACTGAAAGAATAAGAAAAAATCCGATGCGCGGACAATAAAAAAGCGGGGGAGTCTAAAACTCCCCCGCTTTTCGGGACCGCTCGCTTACGAAAGGAGTTCGTAAGCGTAACAAAAATCGCGCCGCTACAGCACGCGAATTTCGATTTACAGCATCGCCTTCAGAAGACGCGCCATTTCCGACGGGTTCTTCGTGACCTTGATACCGCATGCGTCCATGATTTCCAGCTTCGCTTCAGCCGTATCCGCACCGCCCGAGATCAGCGCGCCAGCATGGCCCATGCGCTTGCCCGGAGGCGCCGTGACGCCAGCGATGAAGCCAACCACCGGCTTCTTCATGTTGTCCTTGATCCACTCAGCAGCGTTCGCTTCGTCCGGACCGCCGATTTCGCCGATCATGATGACGGCGTCCGTATCCGGATCGTCGTTGAACATCTTCATCACGTCGATGTGCTTCAGACCGTTGATCGGGTCGCCGCCGATACCGACTGCCGACGACTGGCCGAGGCCGATCGCCGTCAACTGGCCGACTGCTTCATACGTCAGCGTGCCCGAACGCGACACGACGCCGATGCGGCCCTTGCGGTGAATGTGACCCGGCATGATGCCGATCTTCAGTTCGTCCGGCGTGATCGTGCCCGGGCAGTTCGGTCCGAGCAGCAGCGTCTTGCTGTTCTTTGCGCGCATGCGTGCCTTGAGCTCGATCATGTCACGGACGGGAATGCCTTCCGTGATACAGATTGCGAGGTCCAGGTCGGCTTCGACCGCTTCCCAGATTGCGGCAGCAGCGCCTGCCGGCGGAACGTAAATCACCGACACGGTCGCGCCCGTTTCAGCCTTGGCTTCAGCGACGCTCGCGTAGATAGGAATGCCTTCGAAATCTTCGCCGGCCTTCTTCGGGTTCACGCCTGCAACGTACGCTTCGCGGCCGTTTGCATATTCACGGCAAGCACGCGTGTGGAACTGACCGGTTTTGCCGGTGATGCCCTGCGTGATGACCTTGGTGTCTTTGTTAATCAGAATCGACATGTATTGACCTCTGTTCGTTTGGCGTCGCGCGGTGGCGCCACGCGGCGCAATGTTTCGCGCCCGCGTCGCTCGCACGCCGCCATTCGTATCCTGGTAAGTGCGTCTGGTAAACGCGCTTGGGGCTTGGCTTACGCCTTGCCCGAAGCGGCCGCGACGACCTTCTGAGCCGCTTCTTCCATGCTGTCCGCCGCGATGATCGGCAGACCGGATTCAGCGAGCATCTTCTTGCCCAGGTCTTCGTTCGTGCCCTTCATGCGGACCACGAGCGGCACCTTCAGCGACACGGCCTTCGACGCCGCGATCACGCCTTCCGCGATCACGTCGCAGCGCATGATGCCGCCGAAAATGTTGACCAGAATCGCGGTCAGGTTCGGGTTCTTCAGCATGATCTTGAACGCTTCCGTGACCTTCTCGGTCGTGGCGCCACCGCCCACGTCCAGGAAGTTCGCCGGTTCGCCGCCGAACAGCTTGATGGTGTCCATCGTTGCCATTGCGAGACCTGCGCCGTTCACGAGGCAGCCGATGTTGCCGTCGAGCGAGATGTACGCGAGGTCGAACTTCGATGCTTCGACTTCAGCCGGATCTTCTTCGTCCAGATCGCGGTACGCAACGATTTCCGGATGACGGAACAGTGCGTTCGAATCGAAGTTGAACTTGGCGTCCAGCGCGATGACCTTGCCGTCGCCGGTCAGGATCAGCGGGTTGATTTCGGCGAGCGATGCGTCGGTTTCCCAGAATGCCTTGTACAGACCTTGCAGGATCGAGCGTGCTTGCGGCAGCGAAGCGGCGGGAACGCCGATCTTCGTTGCAAGCTCGTCGGCCTCAGCGTCCTTCAGGCCGGTCGACGGATCGACAGCGATCTTGTGGATCAGCTCAGGCGTCTTTTCCGCGACTTCTTCGACGTCCATGCCGCCTTCGCTCGATGCCATCACGACGATCTTCTGCGAAACGCGATCGATCACGAGGCCGACATACAGTTCCTTCTTGATGTCAGCGCCTTCTTCGATCAGCAGACGATTCACCTTCTGACCTTCCGGACCGGTCTGGTGCGTGACGAGCTGCATGCCGAGGATCTGGTTCGAGTATTCACGAACCTGTTCCAGCGACTTGGCGACCTTCACGCCGCCGCCCTTGCCACGGCCACCCGCGTGGATCTGAGCCTTCACGACCCATACCGGGCCGCCGAGCTCTTCCGCGGCCTTGACCGCATCACCCACCGAGAAGACCGGCTTGCCGCGCGGTACCGCGACGCCGAATTTCCGCAGGATTTCCTTACCCTGGTACTCGTGAATCTTCATGCGTGATTCCCTTCAGTCTGAGAGTTGGATTGAACTTCGTTTCCGCTGCCGTCGTTCATGCCGGACGCGTTGCCGCCCTCGCCTGTTCGGCGGACTGCCCCGTCGCTGCCTGACGACGCCGCGCGACCCGCTGACTGCGGTGCGTGGCCATACCAGCGCGGATAGAACTGTTGCACCGCCTCGCCGTCGAAACGCAGCGCGTGGCAGCGTCCCAGCTGGAATGGCGGTTTGTCGTTGGAATGCTCGCCTGTGCTGTTAGACGATTCGTCCCCTGAACTCGCGTTCGCGCCCGGTGTGCCGTCGTTGGTGTTCCACACGTCGCCGGCGAATGCCTGAATGGCGACTGTCGGCAGGATTGCGCACAACTCCGTGAGATGCGTGCAACCAGCCGTGCCGCCCAGCAAACGGGCGACATCGCGACGGAAGTTGTTGAACAGATTGAGCCCGATGAGGGCACGGTAGGCGGGATTGCTGACTTGGCACAAACCAGGATAGGGCACCCAGTCGGACGACGCCTCGGCGTCGACGACATTGAGCGTGCGATCGATGGTGATGCGAAGCCAGAGTTCATGGATCGGCTGACCATTGGGCCGGACGCCCGACGCAAGCACCACGTCACGTGGTTTTTCGTCGGTCAAGCACGCTTCCACATCCCACAGACCATCTGCTCGCTCATAGGCTTCCGCTCTGATTGCGCGACGGTGGCGCAACTGACGGGACACTGGCGGCGAAAGCGGCATGCGGGAAGGAAAGGCCGGATTGGAAAACCCATGAATTTTAGCATACTGGGTATTTGAGACAGGTTGGAATACGTTCGAGCGATTGGCGCCCCTGAGCGCGCGGCGGACGTTGCGCCGCTAATCGCCGCTCCATGTCTCGTCGATGCCTTTGAGGATTTTGCCGATCGTCGCGCCGGAGAAACCGCGCGATGCCAGAAAGCGCGCCTGCTTCGCCCGCTCGGCCGGCGTTTCGGGAAGCTGACCGAACTTCTTGCGCCAGACAGCTTGGGCGCGCGTGAGTTCGGTTTCACGCAATTGCGCGCTGGCCTCTTCGACGAGGCTCTGATCGACCGCATGGTGCTTCAGTTCGCCGATGATCCGGCTCGTGCCCAGTCGCGACGAGCGCCGGTGAATCAGACTTTCCGCGAAACGTGAGTCGGATAGCCAGTTCTCGGCTTCCAGTGCGTCGAGCACGGTATCGAGCGAATCGGTTTCCTCGACGAATGGCTTCAGTTTGCGCGCGAGTTCGGCGCGACTGTATTCGCGGCGAGATAAATAGCCGAGCGCGCGTCCTTTGAGCGAACGTGCGGGGCGTTGGGATTTTTTGGTTTCGTCCTGCCCTGGCTTCGCTTCGCCGGGCGTGCGACGCGAGCGGGTGTAGGTGGTCTCGGAAGGATCCGAGGCGGCAAGCGCAGAGGATTCAGACGATGCGCGCTGCGGTTCACGGCCCGCAGCGCGATCGTGTGCGTCGAACGATTCGAACGAATCGTCCTCTTCGTCACGCGGGCCGCCCGAGTGGCGTCCGGCATCGGACAACGGCCGGCCCTTGCGTATCACTTGAGGGTTACTCTTCTTCGTCCGCGACTTCTGCGCCTGCGCCGGTCACTGCCTCGGCCATTGCATTGACGCCCAGCGATTCGCGGATACGGTTTTCGATCTCACGGGCGATGTCCGGATTCTCGCGCAGGAACTCACGCGCGTTGTCCTTGCCCTGACCGATCCGTTCGCCGCTATAGCTGTACCACGCACCGGCCTTGTCGACGATCTTTGCCTGCACGCCCAGGTCGATGATTTCGCCCTGACGCGAAATACCTTCGCCGTACAGAATGTCGAAAATCGCTTCCCGAAACGGTGGCGACACCTTGTTCTTGACGACCTTCACGCGCGTTTCATTGCCGATCACTTCGTCGTTCTTCTTGATCGAACCGATCCGGCGAATGTCCAGACGCACCGACGCGTAGAACTTCAGCGCGTTGCCGCCCGTGGTGGTTTCCGGGTTGCCGAACATCACGCCGATCTTCATGCGGATCTGGTTGATGAAGATCACCAAGCAGTTCGTGCGCTTGATCGTGCCGGTGAGCTTGCGCAGCGCCTGCGACATCAGACGCGCTTGCAGACCCGGCAGCGAGTCGCCCATTTCGCCTTCGATTTCAGCCTTCGGCACGAGCGCCGCGACCGAGTCGATTACGATCATGTCGATCGAGCCCGAGCGCACCAGTGCGTCGGCGATTTCGAGCGCCTGTTCGCCGGTGTCCGGCTGCGAAACCAGCAGGTCGTTCACGTTCACGCCAAGCTTGCCCGCGTACTGGATGTCCAGTGCGTGTTCCGCGTCGATAAACGCCGCCGTGCCGCCGATCTTCTGCATTTCAGCGATGACTTGCAGCGTCAGCGTGGTTTTACCGGACGATTCCGGGCCATAGATTTCGACCACACGGCCACGCGGCAAACCGCCGACGCCCAGCGCGATGTCGAGGCCGAGCGATCCGGTTGAGACCACCTGGATGTCTTCGACTACCTCACCTGCGCCGAGCCGCATGACCGACCCTTTGCCGAACTGCTTTTCGATCTGCGCGAGCGCGGCGGCAAGCGCCTTGCTCTTTTCAGCAGTCAGTCCAGCCGAGCCTTTCTTGCTTTCTTCCATGAATCGTCCTTTGCTATGATGAACGGCGTCTGAGGCAGATGTGCCGCCCACTTTTAGCGGACAGCACACGAAACCCAGACACTGTATAAAAAAACAGTGGTTTTGGCAAGCGCGATTCTCATGCGAACGCGCATTTTTACCGTCGCGCTGCCCAAACCACCCACAATAATTTTCGGAGACCGCTGTGCGCCGGAGACACCTTCGGTGCCGGCAAGGCCAGGTTGGCGCATCATGCGAATTCTGATTGCCGAAGACGACAGCATACTCGCGGACGGTCTGGTTCGATCACTCCGCCAATCGGCCTATGCGGTCGATCACGTGAAGAGCGGCGTGGAAGCCGATACCGCGCTGTCAATGCAGACGTTCGACCTATTGATTCTCGATCTGGGCCTGCCGCGCATGTCCGGACTCGAGGTGCTGCGGCGTCTGCGCGCGCGCAATTCCAACCTGCCAGTGTTGATCCTGACCGCCGCGGACAGCGTCGACGAACGCGTCAAAGGTCTCGACCTCGGCGCCGACGACTACATGGCGAAACCCTTCGCGCTGAACGAGCTCGAAGCGCGCGTGCGCGCGCTGACCCGCCGCGGCGCGGGCGGCGGCCCCACGGTCGTGCGGCACGGCTCACTGTCGTTCGACCAGGTTGGCCGGATCGCCTATGTGAACGACCAGGTGATCGACCTGTCGGCGCGCGAACTCGGCTTGCTCGAAGTGCTGCTGCAAAGGATCGGCCGGCTGGTGTCGAAGGAACAGCTCGTCGACCATCTATGCGAATGGGGCGAGGAAGTCAGCAACAACGCAATCGAGGTCTACGTGCACCGTCTGCGCAAGAAAATCGAGCCGAGCGGCGTGCGCATCATCACCGTGCGCGGCCTTGGCTACTGCCTCGAAAAGGCGGCGTCGCCCGCGAGCGCGAGTGCGGCCGCCACGCCCGCTTCCACCGAGCCCGATCCGCCCGCCTCGCCGCCGTCCGGCGCGATGCCGGCAAGTCACCACTATAAATAGAGGAAGAGGACGCCCATGTCCGCACGCGCAGATCGCGCCACGGCGCACGCGGCGGACCTCGACGAAGCGCGCGACGAGCGCTACGCCAATCCGTTCGCCCCGCCCGACGAAACCGAAGCCGCCGCCGAAGCGCGCCCCCGCTCGCTGTTCGGTGAGATTCTCGACTGGATGCTCGCGCCGCTGCTGCTGCTCTGGCCGATGAGCCTCGCGGTCACCTATCTGGTCGCCAAGTCGATCGCGAACGGCCCGTTCGACCGCGCGCTCGAAACCGACGCCTACGTGCTCGCCCGCCAGATTCATCCGGTCAACGGCGTGGCGGAGCTGTCGCTGCCCGACTCCACCCGCGACTTTCTGCGCGCCGACAACGTCGACAGCGTGTTCTATCAGGTGCTCGGCACGCGCGGCGAGCTGGTGAGCGGCGAGCACGACATGCCCTTGCCGCATGAAGAGGACCGGCCGCAGCCGGGCATCGTCGAATTCCGCGACGACGTGCTGCGCGGCAACGATATCCGCGTCGCTTACACGACCGTCGAGTTCCCGCAGACGCCGGGCGCGCAGCCCGTGCTGGTGCAGGTCGCCGAAACGCTCGACAAGCGCAGCCAGCTTGCCAACGACATCATCAAGGGCGTGATCCTGCCGCAGTTCGTGATCCTGCCGCTCGCGATCCTGCTGGTGTGGTTCGGCCTGTCACGCGGCCTCGAGCCGCTGCACGCGCTGCAGGCGCACATCCGCTCGCGGCGCCCGGACGATCTGTCGCCGCTCGAAGCGCGCCGCGCGCCGCCGGAAATCGAGCCGCTGGTGACTTCCTTCAACGATCTGCTCACCCGGCTCGAACAGAACATGGAACTGCAGAAGCGTTTCATCGCCGATGCCGCGCATCAGATGAAGACGCCGCTCGCCGGCCTGCGCACCCAGGCCGAGCTGGCGCTGCGTCAGGACGTGTCCGAGGAAGTGCACCGCTCGCTCGAACAGATCGCCACCAGTTCGGAGCACGCCGCGCGGCTCGTCACGCAGTTGCTGGCGCTGGCGCGCGCGGAAAACCGCATGTCGGGACAAATCTTCACGCCGGTCGAGGTGGGCGAGGTTGCGCGCAGCGCCGTGCGCGACTGGGTGCAAGCCGCGCTCGCCAAACAGATGGACCTGGGCTACGAGGCGCCCGACGAGCCCGTCGAGGTCGACGGCAATCCGGTGATGCTGCGCGAAATGCTGTCGAACCTGATCGACAACGCGATCCGCTATACGCCATCGGGCGGGCGCATCACCGTCCGGGTAAGGCACGACGCCGCGGCGCGGCTCGTGCACCTGGAAGTCGAAGACACAGGCCTCGGCATTCCGGTCGCCGAGCGCTCGCGGGTGATCGAGCGGTTCTACCGGATTCTCGGCCGCGAAGGCGACGGCAGCGGCCTTGGACTGGCTATCGTCCGCGAAATCGCGACCATGCACGGCGGCGAGCTGACCATCGACGACAACGTTTATCAGACCTCGCCGCGGCTGGCCGGGACGCTCGTGCGTGTCAGTTTGCATGTGCATGAGCGGGGCGGGACTTACCCTAACGCGGCTTGAGCCTCGAAACCATGCGGGCGCTATTTTGAGATAATTTACGCGTACGTTGGACTCCGTTAGCACAAATTTGCCAAGCTTTGCCCGAATTTGGCAGGCACCGGGTGCTCCGTCATTTCACCCCGCCACGTCAGTACGCCGTAAGTTTCCACTCCAATAATCGGTTGCACGGGAACGCCTTTGCTGGCGATCCGCGTGCATATCAATATTGGAGACGACATATGGCTACCGTAGGCGGGCAAATCTCGCACGTGCCGATGACGCGCGAGGAGAAGCGGGTGATCTTCGCATCGTCGCTGGGTACGGTTTTCGAGTGGTACGACTTCTATCTGGCCGGCTCGCTCGCGGCCTTCATCAGCAAAAGCTTCTTCTCCGGCGTCAATCCGACCGCCGCTTTCATCTTCACGCTACTCAGCTTTGCCGCGGGCTTCGCGGTCCGGCCTTTCGGCGCGATCGTGTTCGGCCGGCTCGGCGACATGGTCGGGCGCAAATACACGTTCCTCATCACGATCGTGATCATGGGTCTGTCGACGTTCCTCGTCGGCTTCCTGCCGGGCTACGCGGCGATCGGCATGGCCTCGCCGGTGATCTTCATCGCAATGCGGATGCTGCAAGGCCTCGCGCTCGGCGGCGAGTACGGCGGAGCCGCGACCTACGTGGCCGAACACGCGCCGGCGGGACGCCGCGGCTTCTACACCGCGTGGATCCAGACGACCGCCACGCTCGGCCTGTTCCTGTCGCTGCTGGTGATTCTCGGCGTGCGCACGGCGATGGGCGAAGACGCGTTCGGTGCCTGGGGCTGGCGCATTCCGTTCATCGCGTCGATCATCCTGCTGGGTATTTCGGTGTGGATTCGTCTGCAACTGCATGAATCGCCGGTGTTCGAGCGCATCAAGGCTGAGGGCAAGACCTCCAAGGCGCCGCTGTCCGAAGCATTCGGCCAATGGAAGAACCTGAAGATCGTGATTCTCGCGCTGATCGGCCTCACCGCCGGCCAGGCCGTGGTCTGGTACACCGGCCAGTTCTACACGCTGTTCTTCCTGACGCAGACGCTGAAGGTCGACGGCAGCAGCGCCAACATCATGATCGCGATCGCCCTGTTGATCGGCACGCCGTTCTTCCTGTTCTTCGGCTCGCTGTCGGACCGCATCGGCCGCAAGCCGATCATCATGGCCGGCCTGCTGATCGCCGCGCTCACGTACTTCCCGCTGTTCAAGGCGCTGGCGCACTACACCAACCCGGCTCTGGAGGCCGCGACCGCGCGGGCTCCGATCGTCGTGATCGCCGATCCCGCGCAGTGCTCGTTCCAGTTCAACCCGGTCGGCACGGCCAAGTTCACCAGTTCCTGCGACATCGCGAAGAGCGCGCTCTCGCGGGCCGGTCTGAACTATGAGAACGTCGCGGCGCCGGCGGGCACGCTGGCGCAGATCCGGGTCGGCGATACGGTGGTCAACACGTTCGAAGGCCACGCCGCCGATGCGAAGGAGCAAGGCAAGCTGTTCGACAAGACGCTCGCCGCGACGCTGAAGGCGGCCGGCTATCCGCCGAAAGCCGATCCGTCGCAGATCAACTGGCCGATGACCGTGGTGATCCTGACGATCCTCGTGATCTACGTGACGATGGTCTATGGTCCGATTGCGGCGATGCTGGTGGAAATGTTCCCGACGCGCATCCGCTATACGTCGATGTCGCTGCCGTATCACATCGGCAATGGCTGGTTCGGCGGCTTCCTGCCGGCCACGGCCTTCGCGATCGTCGCGGCGAAGGGCAACATCTACTCGGGGCTGTGGTATCCGATCGTCATCGCTTTGGTCACCTTCGTGATCGGCATACTGTTCGTCCGGGAAACCAAGGACTCGGACATCTACGCAAAGGACTGACAGTAGTTGACGGACCGGCAACTTGAAAAAGTTGTGCGCCGGGGGTTGACAGCCTCCGGCGCGGTCAGCATAATCTCGCTTCTTTCGGCGAATTAGCTCAGTTGGTTAGAGCGACGGAATCATAATCCGCAGGTCCGGGGTTCGAGTCCCTGATTCGCCACCAGCATCACTCGCAAGGCCCGCTTCTCTTAACCGAGAGCGGGCCTTTCGTTTTGCCAAGACGGTTTTGCGACGGCGGATCGGTGCGTGAGTTGAGTCCGCTGTACAAAGGCCCGTCACTCACGATCTGTTACCATCCCTGAACCGATGTTTTCAACGGAGTGAGTTATCCTCCCTGCATTGATTCTTCGCCAGTTGCAAAAAGCCGCTGCCCCTCAAGGTTCAGCGGCTTTTTTATTTTGGCTTTCCCGATCGCAACTTCAAGGAGGTTTCTTGATGACGTTCCGCACCGCCGCACTCGCCGTAGCCACCGCTTCCGTCGCGCTCGTAGGCGCCACGTCCGCGCTGACCGCTCACGCGCAGACTCCGCCCGACAGCCAGTGGCGCGCCAGTCCCATCACCCTGTCCACCCTGCTGCAGGACGGCTACAAAATCGTTGCCGTTGTGAACGGCGCGCACGGCAATGCCGGCCCGGCCGACACCATTTTTGTCCAGCGCGATCAAAGCGCTTTCAAATGCATCGACCCGCAACAGCCGGACGCGAGAACGAAAACAGCCATCGCTCCACCCGCGTGTTTCGAACTGGTCCCGCCATCGGGAACAGCACCCGCCACCGATTCGAAGTAACGGTAAAAGTGAACGAGCCCGCGCGCTAACCAGCGCGGGCAAGCACCCCACCGCACGTACGCATCACCGATCCACCAGCCGGCTCAAATTGCCGCGCACGCGCTGCAATAGCGCGATCAATTGCGCCGCCTCTTCATCGGTGAAACCGTTGAGCGCTTCGAGCGCGACTTCATCGCCCACCTTGCGCGCCTTGCCGAGCGTGCGCTCGGCCTTCGGCGTCATACGCACCTGGTACTCGCGCCGATCCCGCGGATTGGCGATCCGTTCGATCCAGCCGCCCTCCGCCATCCGATCCAGCAAACGGCCCGCCGAAATCGGCGCGACTTCGAGCAAATCCGCAAGCCGCGCCTGATTGATGTCGCCGTAATGCGCGAGATAGGCCAGCACGCGGCACTGCGCGCGCGTGAGATCGACCGAGGATTTCGCGAGGTCGTCGAAACGCTTGCCTGCCAGCCGGCCGACGTCGGAAACCAGAAAGCCGAAGCGCTCTTCGAGTTGGGTTTTCATGTGCGGATTATACGAAAGCCTTTCGACATCCAGCGTCATGGCGGACGCAATTCAGCCTCCGCGTAACTCCCGATGGTGGCGATCCATCACGGGGATATAATAAGCATGCTTACTATATCGACGACCCCGATCCCCATGTCCTCCGTTTCCTCGCCGGCGAGCGCAGCCACGCCGCTCAACCGGCCGATGATCACCATCTCGATCATGCTCGCGACGCTGATCCAGACGCTCGACAGCACGATCGCCAACGTGGCGCTGCCACATATGCAGGGCGCACTGTCCGCGTCGCAGGACGAGATCACGTGGGTGCTGACCTCGTACATCGTCGCCGCCGCGATCGCCACGCCGCTCACCGGCTGGCTGTCCGACCGGCTGAGCGTGAAGCGCCTCCTGATCTTCGCGATCGGCGGCTTCACGGTATCGTCGGCATTGTGCGGGTTGTCGGAAACGCTCACGCAGATCGTCGCATCGCGTTTGCTGCAAGGGATTTTCGGCGCGTCGCTGGTGCCGCTGTCGCAGTCCATCCTGCTCGACATCAACCCGCGCGAAAAGCAGGGCCAGGCGATGGCGGTGTGGGGCATGGGCGTGATGGTCGGACCGATTCTCGGACCGACGCTCGGCGGCTGGCTTACCGACAGCTACAACTGGCGCTGGGTGTTCTTCATCAACGTGCCGGTCGGCGCGTTCGCGCTGTTCGGCGTAGCCACCTTCCTGCCCTCACGCGAGCCGAAACACGACGTCAAGTTCGACGCGTTCGGCTTCATCACACTGGGTCTCGCGATCGGCGCGTTGCAGGCGATGCTCGATCGCGGCGAACAGCTCGACTGGTTCTCATCGACCGAGATCGTCATCGAGTCGCTCGTCGCCGCGGTCAGCTTCGCGTTCTTCCTCGTGCATACGGCAACGGTCGGCGAGACCTCGTTCTTCAAATACAAGTTGCTGAAGGACCCGAACTTCGCGACCGGCACCTTCTTCATCTTCGTGATCGGCGCGGTGATGTACGCGACGCGCGCGCTGCTGCCGCCGATGCTGCAAAACCTGATGAACTATCCGGTCGCGACCACTGGGCTCGTCACGGCGCCGAGCGGCGCGGGCACGATGATCGCGATGCTGTTCGCGGGGCGGCTGTTGAAGCGGGTGGACGCGCGGCTGTTGCTGCTCGCCGGCTTCCTGATTTCGGCGTTCGCGTTGTGGCAGATGATGCACTACACGATCGTGCTGTCGCCGTCGGACATCGTGTGGCCGGGCGTGATCCAGGGCTTCGGGCTCGGTCTCGTGTTCGTGCCGCTGAGCGCGCTGACCTTCTCGACGCTCGCACCGGAACTGCGCGCGGACGGCACCGCGACGTACAGCCTGATGCGCAATATCGGCAGCAGTATCGGCATTTCGATCGTGCAAACGCTGATGACGCGCAACACTCAGATCTCGCACGCGGATCTCGCGGCGAACATCACGCCGTTCAATCCGGCGATCCAGCCCATGCTCGGCAACGGCTCGAGCTACGACATCGCGGCACTGAATGCGTCGATCACGCAGCAGGCGTCAATGATCGCCTATCTGAACGACTTCAAGCTGATGTTCATGGCGACGCTGCTGGTGATCCCGCTGCTGCTGTTGATCCGCCCGTCGCGCAAGGCGCCGGACGCGTCGGTCGCGCATGCGGCGATGGATTGATCGTTCATCCCTCGATCCGCCCGCGCGTCACCCCGAGCAACGACGCCATCGCCGCGCGCGCGGCGGCGCAATCGCGCTCGCGAATCGCGTCGAACACCGCCGTATGCTCGGCCAGCGACGCGTTGAAGACCTCCGCGCGTTTCGCATTCAGCCGCAGCTGCGCTTCGAGCGTGCGCTCGATCAGCGTGCCGAGCGGAATCAGCAATTCGTTGCTGCACGCGGTCAGCACGCTCAAATGAAACTGCAGATCGGCCCGCACCCACTCGTCGACATTGCGCGCCGCCGCCATCGCGGCGTGCGCGTCGGCCAGCGAGCGAAACGTGTCGTCCGTATATGAGGCTGCGGCGAGGCTCGCGGCATACGGTTCGATCATCTCGCGCATTTCCTGCAGCTTGAGCGCAAACGTCATCGGCTCGGCGACGCGCGAGTACCAGTCGAGCAGATCGACATCGAGCAGATTCCACGCGGGCTTCGGCCGCACGCGCGTGCCTACGCGCGGCCGCGATTCGATCAGCCCTTTCGAGGTCAGCGTGCGCAGCGCCTCGCGCAATACCGTGCGGCTGACGCCGAACGAATCCATCAACTCGGCCTCGCGCGGCAGGATCGAGTCGGGCGCATAGTCGCCGCGCAGAATCGCGGTTGCCAGCAGATGGGCAACGCGCCCATGCAGATCGTGCTGAATAGCTTTCTCCCAGCGGCCTTGCGGCGTCATTCAAATCGGAACCGCGCCCCGGACGAGCGTGGACCGGCCGCCCCGACTTGCCAGGTCCGCCGCGTAGACGCCGTCCGGCTCTGAACATCCTCCGGTCACTATTTGGCAAATAATACTATTAATAGTACTTAAATGCGATTTTGTTGTAGCATGTGAATCCTCGAAATATTTCGCAGACGCCCAAGCCGCAAGGAGACTCACACCATGAAAATCACCAAGCTCGAAACCTTCATCGTTCCGCCGCGCTGGTGCTTCCTGAAGATCGAGACTGACGAAGGTATCGTCGGCTGGGGTGAGCCGGTGGTCGAAGGCCGCGCGCACACGGTTGCGGCCGCGGTGGAAGAGCTGTCCGACTATCTGATCGGCAAGGACCCGCTGCTGATCGAAGACCACTGGCAAGTCATGTACCGCGCGGGCTTCTATCGCGGCGGCCCGATCACGATGAGCGCGATCGCCGGCGTCGACCAGGCGTTGTGGGACATCAAGGGCAAGCATCATGGCGTGCCGGTGCATGCGCTGCTCGGCGGCCAGGTGCGCGACAGGATCAAGGTCTACTCGTGGATCGGCGGCGACCGTCCGAGCGACGTCGCGAACAACGCGCGAGCTGTGGTCGAACGCGGCTTCAAGGCCGTGAAGATGAATGGCTCGGAAGAACTGCAGATCATCGACACCTTCGACAAGGTGCAAGGCGTGATCAACAACGTCGCGGCGGTGCGCGAGGCGGTCGGACCGAATATCGGCATCGGCGTGGACTTCCACGGCCGCGTGCACAAACCGATGGCGAAGGTGCTGGCCAAAGAACTCGACCCGTACAAGCTGCTCTTCATCGAAGAGCCGGTGCTGTCGGAGAACGCCGAAGCGCTGCGTGACATCGTCAACCAGACCAACACGCCGATCGCGCTGGGCGAGCGTCTGTACTCGCGCTGGGACTTCAAGCACATTCTGTCGGGCGGCTACGTCGACATCATCCAGCCGGACGCGTCACACGCTGGCGGGATCACCGAGTGCCGCAAGATCGCGTCGATGGCCGAAGCGTACGACGTCGCGCTCGCGCTGCATTGCCCGCTCGGCCCGATCGCTTTGGCAACCTGCCTGCAGATCGATGCGGTGAGCTACAACGCGTTCATCCAGGAACAGAGCCTCGGAATTCACTACAACCAGGGCAACGACCTGCTCGACTACATCAAGAACCCGGAAGTCTTCAAATACGAAGACGGCTTCGTGTCGATTCCGCAAGGCCCCGGCCTCGGCATCGAGGTCAACGAAGAGAAAGTGCGCGAGATGGCGAAGGTCGGGCATCGCTGGCGCAACCCGGTGTGGCGCCACGAGGACGGCAGCGTCGCCGAATGGTAAATGCGTGAATGCATGCCGCCTGCGGGCGGCATGTTTATTTACGTTGCGACGGCTCGCCCGACGATCCACTCGCGTGTCACGGTGACGTGACGGGGGCCGTCGCAGTCACGTGGCATCCCGGGCCAAACCGGCCGAAACACGGGGCTCCCAAGCCCCTTCCCTGCCCCGCCTCATCTCGCGCAAAGCCTTATCCACCAGGGCTTTCAAGCTGTTTGTTCGGCATCAGACATACGCATGGCCCTCTCCTTGCTGAAATGCCTGCAAACAACATGCAGCGGGGAACATCATGGGCGAATTCCTGCCGGACTATCTCATCCGGGAACAGGCGGCCGTCGGCGCGCTGGTCGGGTTCGGCGTGCTGCGCATCTTCGGCGCGGTGCTCGCGTTCGAACGCGGCTGGCGCATCTCGGTGGTTGAAAAATGCTTCGTCGCCGCCGCGTTCGTCTATTGCCTGCCGCAGCTTTTCGACCTGCTGACGCATCTGTACGGCTCGCGCGCTGCCGGCGCCGAACTCGAAGGCAAGGCTGCGGGCTGCGCGATCGCGCTCTTCTGTGCGCCGATCGTCGGCCATCGGCTAGGGCTGGAATAAGCGGGCATGTCGGGCGGACTACTTCCCGCGCGGTTGGCAAAGCGATTCGCGAAACCGGCGTCTCGCGCGGGCGTCGAGTTGAAGCTCCGCTGCGGCGGACGCCCGATGACCGCGACATGGAGCGGCCCGGTGCTATTTGCGCCGGGCAACTGGCTGATCTGCCAATGGTTCAGCGACGCCGGCGAACTGCAGCAGGAGATGTTTGCGGAAGAGACCCTGGAAGGGACGGACCGGGTCGCACGGTACTCGTCGATTAAAGAGCAGTAGCGGATCTGCTGGCCACCGCCACGCGACCGTGTGCATTGCGCCGCACGCTCTTGCTGTGTGGCGTTTTTTTATGTGGAGGGTGCTTGTTGCAAAGGTGAGCGATGTGCGTCGCGCGCACTGGGGAGGCAGGCAGTGAAGTACGGCCAGCAAGGAAGCTTGCCGTACGAACCTTCGCTCAGGACCCTAGCGTCGGATGCACAGACGCTTGTGATTCGAACACAGCGCCCTCGGGCTGCAGCAAGCCGTGCGGCCTCACTCAACGCAATGCACCGCGCCGCCGCCCGCTTCAACCCAGCGCCGCGAACCCCGGCACGCTATGCGACAGTACGGCCGCCGCGGCAAACGCACCGATCATCGCCAGTGCTTCCAGATACAGCACATTGACGAAGGTATGCGCATCCATCGTCGATGCGGTCCGGCGCAGACGCGGCAGCGCGAGGAACCGGTTGAGTCCGCCGAGCACCAGCGCCAGCGCGACGAGCACGAGTTTCAGCGTCAGCACATGGCCCCACGTGCTGAACTGAATCGCTGCGAGCGAGCCGCCTGAGCCGCGCACCGCATTGAAGATGCCGGACAGCAGCACCAGCCCGACCGCCACCACCGACATATTCGACACCTGGGTCGCGGTGCGGATCAGCATCCCGCGCGCGGTCGAAGCGCCAAGCGCCGGCAGAACCGCGAGCCCCGCCGCCATCGCCAGCCCGCCCCACACGGCGGTGACGAGCACGTGCAGCGTTTGCATGCCGATCGCCGCCGAGGCCACGCCGGCATCGGCCGCATGCCCGAGCGACGCCTTGCCCGCGGCGATCGCGATCACCGCCAGCCACAGCAGCGCATTGCGCAGCATGCCCGGCTGACCGGTCAGAGCGGTGCCGAGCAGCACCAGCGCGCCTCCGAACGCGACACTCCAGCCGTAGCCGACATGCGTTTGCGTGAGCACGGTTGGCACCACGCCGAACGCGGCCGGCAGCGCGACGCCGCTCATCGACGCCGCCTGATACAGCAGCCAGCCGAGGTCGGCGAGCACCAGTACGACGCTGGCGGTCAGCATGGAACGATGCGCGCGCAGCCAGGCCGGCCGCGCCGGCGAGATCTGCTGCCGGGCGTCTTTCGCGAGCCACGCGCCGAGCAGCGCCGAACCGACGGCGAACGCAAACGCGACATTCATGAGCGCGGCCATCGCGACCTGCCCGATCCACAGTCCGTCGATGCTCATTTGACGTCGAACGCGAAGTCGCCTTGGGTACGGTGGCCGTCCGTGGCAACCGCGATCCAGTGCACCGCATAGCGGCCCGCGCTCAACTGCGGCAACGGCAGGCGCATGACCTTGGGATCCTGCTTGTCGACTTCCGCTGCAGCGGGGGCTGCGGCCTTGCCGCTCGCATCGGCAAGCGTGATCTTGCTGAAGGCCGGCTCGAGCGGCTCGGTGAAATGGATCGTGACGGCGGCGGCCGCCGCGACTTCGGCGTTGGCCGCCGGTTCGCTCGATGCCAGATGTGCATGCGCAAACGCGGCGGACGTCACAACCAGCGCCGCGGCGCCGAACATCAACGCACGTAGCACCGGACGGGAAAATTGGAATAGCTTCATGTAAGGCCGATAGCGGATGAACAGGAAAACGATGGCTCGAACCGGGACACGCCCGGCTCCGGGAGCGGCGGGCAAGCCCGGAAGTGTACGCTTCGATGGTTCTCGCGGACATCGGTTCAACCTGCTTTCTCGAACGGCATGCCGCGAGTCGCGCTGGCGGCGTGGAACGCGTCGCTAATTTTGAGATGACGCAAAGACCCCACGAAGGGCAATTGCGCGTCAAACTGTCGCATGGCTGTCACACCCCGGAACCTTCTCGCCTGTGGCAAATAGTCACCATCACCCTTCGATGATAGAATGCTGCGTCGCCGCAGCGCCGGCTGCCCTTCACACCGAGCCGCTCGAAGTTCGGTCAGGTCCCCGATTTTGATGGAGTTACGCGTGTCTTCAAGACGCCTTTTCCGCCCGTTGCTCGCCCTTCTGATGATCGGCTTCGCGGGTGTCTATAGCGCTGCGAAAGCGCAGACTCAACCGAAGGCCCCTGATACGATGGAAGCGCGCGTGCAAGGGTGCACGGCCTGCCACGGCACTCATGGGCAAGGTACCGACAACGACTACTTCCCACGCCTCGCGGGCAAGCCGGCCGAGTACCTGTTCAATCAGCTGCAGAACTTCCGCGACGGGCGTCGCAAGTACCCGCCCATGAATTACCTCGTCACGTATCTTTCGGACGACTACCTTCACAAGATCGCCACCTACTTCTCGCAGCAGCGTCCGCCGTATCCGCCGCCGGCCAAGCCGACGGTGTCGCCGGCCACGCTCGCGCGCGGCCAGCAGCTGGTGCTGAACGGCGACGCATCGAAGCAGATCCCGGCTTGTGTGGCTTGCCACGGCAAGGCTTTGACGGGTATGGAACCGGCTATCCCCGGTCTCGTCGGTCTGCACTCCGATTACATCAGCGCGCAGCTCGGCGCATGGCGCTCGGGCTCGCGTCACGCCATCGCGCCTGATTGCATGCACACCATCGCCACGCGCCTGACCGACGAAGACGTGAATGCCGTTGCTTCATGGCTTTCCACGCAGCAGGCCCCACAAAACCCCGTGCCGGCTCCGGCCCGCTCGATGAAGACTCCGCTTGCCTGCGGCAGCGAACCGCAATAAGGCACCGGGAGAGACACTCAAATGAAACGCAAGTCTTTGTTCGCACTCTCGGCAGTCGTCGTGGTCGCGGCTGCCGCACTCGTTCCCGTCCTGTGGTCGGGCGGCGACAACCTGCATAACGGCACGGCGATGGCGGCAACGCCCGCCGACCAGGCCGAACTGATCAAGAAGGGCGAGTATCTCGCCCGCGCCGGCGACTGTATCGCCTGCCACACGGTGCGCGGCGGCAAGCAGTTCGCCGGCGGCCTGCCAATGGCCACACCGTTCGGCACGATGTTCACGCCGAACATCACGCCCGACGACCAGTACGGCATCGGCAAGTGGACCCAGGACGACTTCTATCGCGCGATGCACACCGGCCGCTCGAAAGACGGCAGCCTGCTCTATCCGGGCTTCCCGTTCACGAGCTACACGAAGGTTACGCGCGCCGACTCGGACGCGATCTACGCGTTCCTGCGCTCGGTCCCGCCGGTCAACGTGCCGAGCCGTCCGCACGAACTGAAATTCCCGTTCAACCAGCGCAACATGCTGATCGGCTGGCGCACGCTATTCTTCCGTGAAGGCGAGTTCAAGCCGGACCCGACCAAGTCGGTCGAATGGAACCGCGGCGCGTACCTGATCGAAGGCCTCGGCCATTGCGGCATGTGCCACACGTCGATCAACGCGATGGGCGGTCCGGTCAACTCGGCGGCGTTTGCCGGCGGCCTGATCCCGTTGCAGAACTGGTACGCGCCGTCGCTGACGTCGAACCGCGAAGCCGGTCTCGGCGACTGGGACCTGAAGGACATCGCCGATCTGCTGAAGACGGGCGTGTCGAACCGCGGCGCGGTGTTCGGTCCGATGGCCGAAGTGGTTCACAACAGCCTGCAGTTCATGACGGACGAGGACATCAACGCGATGGCCACGTACCTGAAGACGATTCCGCAAAAGAGCGAGGCGCCTGAGCCGTTGCAGCTCGAAACGTCGGAAAAGTTCGGCGGCGAACTGTTGAAGCAAGGCCAGAAGATCTACGCTGACAACTGCGCGAAGTGCCACGCGGAAAATGGTCTCGGCATGCCGCCGTCCTTCCCGCCGCTCGCGAACAACCAGTCGATCCAGATGCCGTCGGCGGTCAACCCGATCCGTATGGTGCTGAACGGCGGTTACCCGCCGAGCACGGACGCCAACCCGCATCCGTATGGCATGCCGCCGTTCGCGCAGTCGCTGTCGAATCAGGAAGTGGCGGCCGTTGTGACGTACATCCGTATGTCGTGGGGCAACCACGGTACGGCCGTGTCACCGCAGCAAGTGGCCGATCTGCGTTCGGCGCCGCTCGACTAAGCAGCGTTCGTTGCACCCTGGGCGCGGCCTGCGAGTTTCGCGGCCGCGCCCTTCGTTTTTGCAGGACCGGTATCATGTGGGCGGGTTTGTACTTACTTGCTCTTATGAAACCGCGCAGGAGGAAAGAGCCGTGCATGTCGGTGAGCGTTTGAACAGCATTACCCATCTCGTCGGCGCCGTGTTGTCGGTGGTGGGGCTGGCGACGCTCGTCACAATGGGCGCGCTCGACGGCGACGCGTACAAGGTGGTCAGCTTCAGCGTGTACGGTGCGATGCTGTTCGTGCTGTATGCTATCTCGACGCTCTACCACAGCGTGCGCAACCCGCGTGTGAAAGCGGTTCTCCAGAAATGCGACCATTCGGCGATCTATCTGCTGATCGCGGGCAGCTACACTCCGTTCACGCTTGTCACATTGCGCGGGCCGTGGGGCTGGTCGTTATTCGGCGTAAGCTGGGGGCTTGCCGTTCTCGGCATCGTGCAGGAACTGACGCTCGGGCGACGCACCCGCAGCGTTTCGATGGTGCTGTATGTGTTGATGGGATGGCTCGCGCTCGTGGCCGTCCGCCCGCTGGTGCAAGCATTACCGGCAGCGGGTACCGCATGGCTCGTGGCCGGCGGGGTCATCTACAGCGCCGGCATCTACTTCTTCATCAACGACGAGCGCATCCGGCATGGACATGGTATCTGGCACCTGTTCGTACTGGCGGGCAGTCTGTGTCAATTCGTCAGTGTTGCGCGCTATGTCGCGTGACATCCACGGCGACGAAATGCAACTTAAGGCCAGTCAACGTGTCTGCATAGCGCGTTGAAGCATTCGGCACGTGTTTGAGCGTGCCGCCGATTTCTCTGCGACCGGAACTGGGCTTTGGCCTCGAACGCGCCATGCGGGCGTGTTCATGCCGCGTTGATGCCCGCCTGGGCCCATATGCGCCGTTCGCGAAACTGCATTGCAAAGAGCTTTTATGTCTTTTGATTCCCTCGGCTTGTCCGAACCGTTGGTCCGCGCTGTACACGAACTCGGCTACACCACCCCGACACCGATCCAGACGCAAGCGATCCCCGCCGTGCTCAACGGCGGCGACCTGCTGGCCGGCGCGCAGACCGGCACCGGCAAGACCGCCGGCTTCACGCTGCCCATTCTGCAGCGCCTCAATTCGATGCCCGCGGTCACCGCGGGCTCGGGCAAGCGCGCAGTGCGCGCGCTGATCCTCACGCCCACGCGCGAGCTGGCCGCACAGGTCGAAGAAAGCGTGCGCGCGTACGGCAAGTATCTGAAGCTGAAGTCGACCGTCATGTTCGGCGGCGTCGGCATCAATCCGCAGATCGGCGCGCTAAGGAGCGGCGTGGACATCGTCGTCGCGACGCCGGGCCGTCTGCTCGACCACATGCAGCAGAAGACCATCGACCTGTCGCATCTCGAGATTCTCGTGCTCGACGAAGCCGACCGCATGCTCGACATGGGCTTCATCCACGACATCAAGCGGGTGCTCGCGAAGCTGCCGCCCAAGCGTCAGAACCTGCTGTTCTCGGCCACCTTCTCCGACGAGATCAAGACCCTCGCCGACAACCTGCTCGACTCGCCGGCGCTGATCGAAGTGGCTCGCCGCAACACGACGGCGGAAACGGTCGCGCAAAAGATTCACCCCGTAGACCGCGACAAGAAGCGCGAACTGCTCACGCATCTGATCAAGCAGCACAACTGGTTTCAGGTGCTGGTGTTCACGCGCACCAAGCACGGCGCCAACCGCCTGGCCGAGCAGTTGACCAAGGACGGCATCACCGCGCTCGCGATTCACGGCAACAAGAGCCAGTCGGCGCGCACGCGCGCGCTCGCGGAGTTCAAGGACGGCACGCTGCAGGTGCTGGTCGCGACCGACATCGCCGCGCGCGGCATCGATATCGATCAGCTGCCGCACGTGGTCAACTACGACCTGCCGAACGTGCCGGAAGACTACGTGCACCGCATCGGCCGCACGGGCCGCGCGGGTGCGACGGGCGAAGCGGTGTCGCTGGTGTGCGTCGACGAATTGCAACTACTGAAGGACATCGAGAAGCTGATCAAGCGACCGGTGCCGCAGGAAGTGATCGCCGGATTCGAGCCGGACCCGACCGCGAAGCCGGAGCCGATCCTGCGCCGTGGCCAGGGCGGCGGTGGTGGCGGTGGGGGACGCTCGCCGCGTCAAGGACAAGGCGCGCCCAAACGTGACGGCGCCGCTTCGGCGAAGCCGTCGCAACGCTCTGGTCAACGTCCGGCGAACGGTCAGCAGCAGCCGAAGCCGCAAGGCGCGAAGCCGGCCGGCAACGGCGGCCAGCCGCGCCGCGACGGCCAGCGTCACGACGACCGGCCGCGCGCAGTCGCGCATGAAAGTAGCGCCGCGCAGCACGCGCCGCGCAAGCCGCAGGGCAACAAGCCACAAGGCAGCAACCCGGGTGCGTTGCTGGGCGGCGCAAAGCCGCGCAACGACGCGCCGCGTGGCGGCATGCCGACGCGCAGCGGCCAGCGCGGCCGCTAAGCTTCGAAGCTGTTGGCCTGCCAGCCGAGGTCCCTCGTCGAGGGGCTAACGGCCGGCCGCGGCGGCGGCTTGCTTCAGGTGCTCGATCTGCCGTTCCCACCGGTCGAGCACCGCACTTCCCTCTCCTTCCAGTTCGAACGTAATGCCGCTTGTCAGGCGCGCATAACGCACGCTCTGCGCGTCGGCTGTATCTATCGAGCCAATCAGATAGACGAGCCCGCTATCGTCGCCATCAACGCCGGCTAGCGGCGCGACGAGCAACTGCACCTGATAGAACGCTGCGTCGCAGACAAAGCTGAGCGCGGCGCGGCCGCTTTGCGCAATCGCGCGCGCCGCCCTCGCTTGCGGCCACAACGCAAAGCACAGCGTGCGCGAGTCGGGCGCATACAACTCGCCGACACTCAGTAGCGATGTGCGCACATGGCCGTTCGTATCGACGCTCAGCAGCGACGCGGTGAACCCCATCTTGCTCGCCAGCGAAGAACCGTCGAACAACGCGCGCACGGCATCGGGCCATTCATCGAACACGCTTTGTTCGAGCGGACGCGCGGGTGTGGATCCGGGTGCGGAGGAATCGCTCATGCTGTCGATCCGGTTGAAGGTGGGCAAGGCTCAATCATGCCTCGAAAAAAGAATGGCCCGCATTGGCGGGCCATTCATCGTTGTGTCGTCGGGTCGCTTTGTCGCCGCGCGATCACACGTTGTGCACTCTATCCGCTACTCAGCGAAAGAACACATGCTGCGTGATCTTCGCGAGCGGGTAGTGCACGCCCGGCTGAATTTTCGCAGGAAGATTGAGCGGCTTGAGCAGCATCTTCACGCACATGTCGGCGGAAAGATTGCGCCGCACCAGCGCATTGATCCGCGCCGCGCGGTCGCGGTTATACGCCGAATCATGCACGCGCTCCGGATAGCGAATTGCGAACACGTGGCGCAGCGCGATCTCCGAGTCCTCGTTCTTGATCTCCATCACGCGGCGCATCAACGCGCCGAGCACGGCGAGACGGCCGTTGCCTTCAATCCTGTTGTACTTCTTGAAGAACTTGAAAAAGTGTTTGTAGTGACGGACTTCGTCGGTGCGAATATTGTCGGTGATCTGCTTGAGCACCTGTTCATCCGAACATTCGCCGATCGCGCGATACAGCGTCGCCGTGCCCGTTTCCACCACACAGCGCGCGACCATTTCGAGCGCGCGGGTCTTTTCGAAATCTTCGACCGAACAGGTCAGCGAATATTCGTCCATGAAATTGCGGAACGCGGTATCCCAGTCGAATTCGGGCCACACGTAGGCCACATACGTCTTGAGCGCGCGGCCATGCTGCATTTCCTCCGGCTCCCACTCGTTGTTGAGCCAGGCCGAAACTTCGGGATCGTCGTTGAAGAACGTACTCAGATTGGTCGTGTAAAGGTCGGTGCCGCTCTCAATGAACGAAGCCGCGCACAGGAGCAGCAGGAGGTCCTCGTTAGCGACGGCCTTTTGCCGATCAATGCGGGTGAGGTCGATGTCCTCGATCCGCCAGGGCATGACATGGTTCAGCTCGGTGTGCATCGTGTCTTGCTCCGAATGCTGTATCGACTCGTAAAGCATGCTCGAAACCGTTCGCACTCGCCGTGCGGTTCGCCGTGCCGGATACAGCGCTTGAATTAGAGTTAACCCCTTCTATCTGCATCTTAGCCGGTGTTTGCCAACTCTGCAGGTAACCACAGCACAGACCATGCCGGGCAGCCGCAGTTCCACTTCGAAAATAGTCGAAATATTCGGCCGTAAAAAAGCCAGCCCGAAGAGCTGGCTTTGAGTTGGGCACGAAGCCCCGCGAGTCGCGCCTGACGAGGCTGGCGCGGCGTCCATGAGCGCCGCCGCCGGCATGCGCTCAGGCGGGCTGAATGCTGTGCACGGAACCCGCCCGGCGCATGCGCCACGCGACGATGATCAGCGACACGCCCGACAGCACCGCGGCAAGCAACACGTAGTAACTTGGCGCAAGCTTGTCTCCGGTCAGATGAATGAACGTCTCGACGATGGTCGGCGCAAACCCGCCGAAAATCGTCACGCCGATGCTGTAGCCGATCGAAAGACCCGTCGAGCGCACGTGCGTCGGAAAGATCTCCGACATCAGCGCAGGCATCGGTCCGGAGTAAGCGGCCTTGAAGATACCGGCCGTGGCTTGCAGCAACATCAGCCAGCCGATCGTCGGATGCGACTGCAGCCATGCGAACATCGGATAGATCAACAAGCCCATCAGGATCGACGTAGTCAGCATGATGCGAATCCGGCCGATACGGTCGGACAATGCGCCCATCACCGGCGACAGGATGAACTGCAGTCCGCCGTTGAGCACCACCACGCCGAACGATGCGGCCGCGGGCATGTGCAACTGCTTGACCGCGTACATCGGCATATAGAGTTGCAGCACATACACGCCGACCGTCGACTGCGCGACGATGCCGACCGCGAGCAGCAGATTGACCCACTGGCTGGCGAACGACGCGCCCTCGTCTACGCTTGCTGCCTTGCTCGCGCCGGCCGCCTCGCGCGCTTTGCGCAAGGCGAGAAACTCCGGCGTCTCGTCGAGATGCGAACGGATGTAGAAGCCCACCGGGCCGACCAGCAAACCGAACACGAACGGTACGCGCCAGCCCCAGCTATTCAGATGCTCGGGCGGCATCCACGCGGTCAGCAGGGAGCCGAAGGCCGCGGCCGTGATCGCCGCCAGCCCCTGGCTCGCGAACTGCCAGCTCGCGTAGTAACCGCGGCGCGAGGCGCTGTGCTCGACCATGAAGGCCGTCGCGCTGCCGAACTCGCCGCCCACCGCGAACCCTTGCACGAGTCGCGCGAACAGAACCAGCAACGGCGCCGCAATGCCGATCGACGCATACGGCGGCATCACCGCCATCGTGAAGGTGCCGACCATCATCAGCGCGATGGCGAGCGTGAGCGCCGACTTGCGGCCTTTGCGGTCGCCGTAGATACCCAGCACGATCGCGCCCAGCGGACGCATCAGGAACGAGATGCCGAAGGTGGCGATGGCGAGCAGCGTCGAGAGCCACTCGTCCTGCATCGGGAAAAACTGTTTGGCGATGATCGTCGCGAAGTAGCCGTAGACCAGAAAGTCGAACCACTCGAGCGCATTGCCGATCGATGACGAAAACACGATTCGCCGCACCATTGCTTTGGAAAGCGGTGCGGGCGACGAATCGGGGGAAGCTGTCGCGGATGGCGACGCGGGGGTGTGCATGATGTCTCCTGCGTTATTGGGCCGTCTGATGCGGCTGGTGTGGTGTGGTGAGCGTGATGGTGCCGAAGCGCCATCGGCGCGCCGAGCGCCCGGTTTCGCGCGATGCCGGCGCTCGCGGGCAGTCCGCCTGGCTTGCGCGTCAGAAGTAGGTCAATGAGCACTGCTGAGGGGATGCTGCGACGCACGGCGATGCGCGGCGCCGTGCGCGCTGCGTCGATGAAGCTCAACGCGGTGCCGCTCGCACGCCGCGAGCAGCGGCGTCCCCAGGTATGCGCACAGACAGCGCCACGCCGCGCGTTCGCGGGTTCAGAACCCCGCAGCCAGACCGTCGCGGCGGCTGTCGCTAGCCGCCACGTAGCCGCGTTCCGGATCGTTGCGATCGAGCTTCCAGATGTATTGGCCGGAGCCGAAGTCCATATACGGATCGTCGACCGACTTGATCGTGTGGCCGAGCTTCTGCAACGCCTCGGCGGTCTTCGGATCGAGCGTCGATTCGATGTCGATCGTGAAGTCGCGATTGACCTTCCAGCGCGGCGCGTCGCACGCGGCCTGGGGCTGCTGGCCGTAGTCGAGCATTCGCACGATGGATTGCAGGTGCCCTTGCGGCTGCATGTCGCCGCCCATCACGCCGAAGCTCATCACCGCTTCCTGCTGGCCGTTCACCTGCTGCGTGAGGAACGACGGGATGATCGTATGGAACGGCCGCTTGCCGCCTTCCACCACGTTCGGCGACTTCGGGTCCATCGAGAAGCCGCAGCCGCGGTTCTGCATCGCGATGCCGCTGTCCGGCACCACGATGCCCGAGCCGAAGCCCATGTAGTTCGACTGGATGAAGCTCACCATCATGCCGCGCTCGTCGGCCACCGACATGTAGATGGTGCCACCCGCCTTCGGCATGCCGAAGTCGAATTGCGTCGCACGCTTATGGTCGATCAGCTTCGCGCGCGACGTGAGGTACGCGTCGTCGAGCATCTGCTCGGGCGTGACTTCCATCGAGCGCGGATCGGCGACGTAGCGGTAGACATCGGCGAACGCCAGCTTCATCGCTTCGATCTGCAAATGCTGCGATTCGACGTTGTCGACCGCCAGTTCCTTCACATCGAATTTTTCGAGGATGCCCAGCGCGATCAGCGCCGCGATGCCTTGGCCGTTCGGCGGAATCTCATGCACGGTGTAGCCGCGATAATCCTTGCCGATCGGCTCGACCCAATCCGCACGGTAGTTGCGCAGATCGTCGAGCGTCAGCGCGGCGCCGCCTTTGCGGGCGAATGCCGCAATCTGCTCGGCGATCTCGCCCTCGTAGTACGCGCGCGGGCCTTGCTCCGCGAGCTTGCGCAGGGTCTTCGCGTGGCCGGGGAAGCGCACCAGCTCGCTCACTTCCGGCGCACGGCCGCGCGGCATGAAGGTTTGCGCGAAGCCCGGCAGGTCCTTCAACTCCGGTACGGCCGCCGCCCACTTGTAGGCGACGATGCTCGCCACCGCGTGACCGCGCTCGGCGATCTCGATCGCCGGCTCCATTAGGTCCGCGAACGGCAGCGTGCCGAACTTCTGATGCAACGCTTCCCAGCCCGCGATCACGCCGGGCACCGTCACCGCATCCCAGCCACGCTTGGGCTGCTTCGCGAGGCCGTTCTCCTCGCCGTACTTGCGCTTGAAGTAGTCGACGTTCCAGGCGGCCGGCGACACGCCCGACGCGTTCAGCCCATGCAGCTTCTTGCCGTCCCACACCAGCGCGAACGCGTCGCCGCCAAGGCCGCACGACACCGGCTCGACCACGGTGATGGCGGCGGCCGCCGCGATCGCCGCGTCGACGGCATTGCCGCCTTTCCACAGCATGCGCAAGCCGGCTTGCGCGGCGAGCGGGTGCGAAGTCGAAACGATGTTGCGCGCGAATACAGGCAGACGCGGCGTCGGATAGGGGTTTTGCCAGTTGAAGCCAGTCATGTCGAACACTCTCGAAGGCGCGGTCCGGCTTGAGAAGGACGCCGGAAACCAGGGAAAACACGTGAACGCGGTAATCCGCGAAACCCAGGATTGCAGCGCGAACCGGCTCAAAAAACAAATTCATTTATCAAATGAATAAATGAGTTGATCGCCTGAATGGATGTTCTAGCGGCCGTCGCGCCGTTTATGCGTGTGGCACGCGTTGGCGAAGACGGGGTCCGATGGTCTTACAATACCCGCAACCGTTCATGCCTGACCCGCTTTCCCGCCTTGCGCATTGCGCCGGCGGCAGGCCAAGCCGATATTCATCCCACGACCCGACACCGATGACCCGAGACCCCCGCCTGACTCTCAACGCCCGGCAACAGGAATTGCTGGAGTGGGTGCAACGCGACGGCTTCGTGACCGTGGACGACCTCGCGTCCCACTTCGACGTGACGCCGCAGACGATCCGCCGCGACGTCAACTGGCTCGCCGACATGAACCTGCTGCGTCGCTATCACGGCGGCGCCAGTCTGCCGACCAGTTCCGAGAACGTCTCGTACACCGCGCGCCAGCGCATGTTCCATGACGAGAAGCGGCGCATTGCGGCGCTAGTGGCCACTCACATTCCCGATCAGGCCTCGCTGTTCATCAACCTCGGCACCACCACCGAGGAAGTCGCCCGCGCGCTCAACCGGCATCGCGGCCTGCGCGTCATCACCAACAATCTGAACGTCGCCAGCATGATGAGCGGCTATCCGGATTGCGAGGTGCTGGTGACAGGCGGCATCGTGCGGCCGTGGGACAAAGGGATCGTCGGCGAACTGGCGATCGACTTCATCCGCCAGTTCAAGGTGGACTTCGCAATCATCGGCACGTCGAGCATAGAAACCGATGGCACGCTGCGCGATTTCGACACTCGCGAAGTGCGCGTGGCCGAGGCGATCATCGAGCACGCGCGCACGGTGTTCCTCGCCGCCGACAGTTCGAAATTCGGCCGCCCGGCGCTCGTTCGCCAAGGCCATCTCGATCAGATCGACGCGCTCTTCACCGACGCCGCCCCGCCCCCCGAGATGCTCGAAACGCTCGCCGCCGCCAATTGCCAGGTGTATGTCGCCGGCTAGGTGAAGGCGTTTTCCGCCATGCTGCAGCGCACGCAAAACTTCGAGTGAAATCAAGGATCTGGCTGCGGCTCCGAACCGCCTGTGGGACGCCAGATTGTCAAACGGAATATTAACTGGGGAGTGTTTGGTGTTTGGCGCACGGTTGACTACACTCCAGTTCCCGGCGTCCGTTCCGCATTCTGCGTATCGCCGGTTGAGTGAATCTGTCGTGTAAGCCGTACTTCCCGCCTGATCTTCCCGCGGACTTCACTGGCACCCTGCCAGTTGCCGGCAAGGCCGTCCGCGTTTGCTTGACATGGAGAGAAAGATGCTGAGTCCGCATGAATTCGCCACGTTGTTGCTCGTCAAGGACGCCCCCAATCAAGTCGACATGGGCCGAGAAGAACTCGACGCATTGCTGGAACGTCAGTTGGTACAACTCGAACGCCTCGCGTCGGGCAATGAACAATGGCGCGTGACGGAATCCGGCGACAACGCATTGCGTGCCATCAAGCGTCTTTCCTAGTGTCATAGGGCTTGTCGCTGCTGTTGCAGTGTGCGACCTGCCTTGTAGTGACGGCAGGGTGCGTCGGTTCCCGCGCATCCTCGGCCTCTTCAAACTGTACTGATTTTCTTCGCACGACAAGGCCGCCGCCCCGGCGGCCGATTTGTTGTGCACAGGTCATTTACGCAGTAAATTGCCGCGACGGACTTTCAGCCCTTCGCGCATGCCCAAAACCCTCTCCGCCGACGACATCCAGCAATTTCGCGAGGCCATGCGCCGTGTGGCCGAGAATGCATTCGCCACGCGCGGCGCCCAAGGGGTGACGATGCGCGAATTGGCGAAGGAACTCGGTTGCAGCGCGATGACGCCGTACCGCTACTTCCGCGACAAGGACGAGATCCTCGCCATGGTCCGCGCTGCGGCGTTCAACCGCTTCACGGCCCGCCTCGAAGCCGCCGCGAACAACGCCCCCGCGGCCGATCAGTCGCCGGTGAGCGAGGCCTACGTCGCGTTCGCACTCGACGAACCGCACGCCTATCGTTTGATGTTCGATCAAACGCCGCAGCAAGGCGTTTATCCGGAACTCGCCGCCGCGTCGCAACGCGCGTGGCGGCTGCTCGGCGCGCACTTCGAAGGGCTCGTTGCGGCTGGCGTGCTGGAAGGCGACCCGCAGTTGATCGCCTACGCGTATTGGGCGAGCCTGCACGGCTTCACGATGCTGGCGCTCGCCAACCAGTTGCCGCTGCCCGAGGCGCAACAAGCCGCCGCTGCAAACGAAGCGGACAAGGCAAGCACCGAGGCAACCACCCATCCGACGCCGACGCGCGAAGCCGTGTTCGCGCAGATGCGCCGCATGCTGTGGCGCGGCGCGCAGCCGCGACGCGGCTAACCCAACGCGTCCAACGCACGATTCAGTTCGCGCGCAGCACAGCAGTCAACGCACGCCGCTCGTCAAAACGAAACTCAAACGCCCCGACTCAACCGCTGCGCAGGGTCGGATCGACCGCCGCGCGCCAGCTCAATGCCTTTGCCCGCTGATCGGTGAAAAACTCGACCCACCGGTTGCGCACCTGCGGGTCGGTGCTCACGCCCTCGCTCGCATGACGCTGGGCGATCGACGCCTGGAACGCACAGAACTCGTCCTTCGACACCTTGCCGCGCCGGGTCGCCACGTAAGCATCGAACATCGCCGCGTAGACACCTTGCGCGTCCTGCCCGTAGTCAACGGTCTGGGCCGTGCACATCTGCTGTAGCGCCTCGAACGACGGCGCGCCCATCGTTCCATTCAGGCTCGGCGAGCTGACGCATCCGGCGAGAAGCGCAGTGGCGCCGATCATCAAAAGTCCACGCATTGATCCACCTCGATATGGCTGTGCCGAGAGTATCGTCCGCGGCCGCGCGTTGCGCCACTCCCCTAGCCGATCGGACAAGCGCCGTTCAGATAAAGCGAACTTTACTTTTTCGAATATGTTCATTAGAGTTCGAAAACGAACACGATCGGTTCGCCAGATTTTCCAAACGGCTTTTCACGCGCAACATCAACGCGCAACCCAGAGGACCCGGCAGGTGACGCAAGGCTCGAAATACGATTTGCTCGTCGTAGGCGGCGGGATCAACGGTGCAGGCATCGCACGCGATGCGGCCGGCCGCGGCCTGTCGGTGCTGCTGTGTGAGCAGGACGATCTGGCCTCGCACACGTCGTCGGCCAGCACCAAGCTGATTCACGGCGGCCTGCGCTACCTCGAATACCGCGAGTTCGGACTGGTGCGCAAAGCGTTGCAGGAGCGCGAAACGCTGCTGCGCGCGGCGCCGCACATCATATGGCCGCTGCGCTTCGTGATGCCGCACATGCCCGATCTGCGTCCGGCCTGGTTGATCCGAGCGGGCCTGTTCCTGTACGACCATCTTGCCAAACGCGAACTGCTGCCGGGTTCGCGCGGTATCACGATGCGCAACCATCCGGCGGGAGCGCCGCTGGTCGATTCGATCAAGCGCGGTTTCGTGTATTCGGACGGCTGGGTCAACGACGCGCGTCTGGTCGTGCTGAACGCGCTCGATGCGCAAGAGCACGGCGCGACGATTCTCACGCGCACAAAGCTGGTCAGCGCGGTGCGCGCCGGCGGCGAATGGCGCGCGCAGCTGCGGCGCGCGGACGGCACGACCTTCGACGTGTGCGCCGCGTCGATTGCGAACGCCGCGGGCCCGTGGGTCGGCGAGCTGTTGCAAGGGGCGCTCGGCCGTCAGGCGACAAGGAGTGTGCGCCTCGTGAAAGGCAGCCACATCGTCACCCGGCGCCTGTTCGAACACGACCACGCGTACATCTTCCAGAACCCGGACAAGCGGATCATCTTCGCGATTCCGTACGAAACCGATTACACGCTGATCGGCACGACCGACCTCGAATATCGCGGCGACCCGTCGCATGTGGCGATCGACGCCGGCGAAACGCAGTACCTGTGCGACTCCATCAACCGCTACTTCAAGCAGAAGATCTCGCCGGCCGACGTGCGCTGGACCTACTCCGGCGTACGTCCGCTGCTCGAGGAAGAAGGCGCGGACAATCCGTCGGCGGTCACGCGCGACTACTCGCTCGAACTCGACGCACCCGAGGGCGAAGCGCCGCTGCTGTCGGTGTTCGGCGGCAAGATCACGACCTTCCGCAAGCTCGCGGAACAGGCCGTCGACACGCTCGCGCAGGCGTTGCACAAGGGCGCGCCCGCGTGGACCGTCGGGGCGCCGTTGCCCGGCGGCGATATTCCGCACGCCGACTTCGAGCGCTTCCTGAGCGGCATCAGGCAGCAGCTTGCGTGGCTGCCGGCCGATCTCGCGCACCGCCTCGCGCGCGCCTATGGCACGCGCGTCACACGGGTGATCGGCAATGCGCGCTCGGTGGCCGATCTCGGCCGCGCATTCGCGCCGGGTCTTTACGAAGCTGAACTGACTTACTTGCGCAATACCGAATGGGCATGCAGTGCTCAGGACGTGCTGTGGCGCCGTTCGAAACTCGGTCTGCACGTCGAACCGGGCACGCTCGACTCCGTCACGCGCGAGATCGACGCATGGTTCGCGCGTGAACCCGCGCGGCAGAGTGCCTAGACTGCATAGAGGCACAGGGTTGGGAATACAAAGCACCGCAACGTGGCGTGCGCTGCGCGCTCGACGGGAATCAATTCCCCCCTTCCGGCTGGACCACGCCGGGCTGCACAATCACATCCGGTTGCCGCCCGCTGAAAACAACAGGCCGTTCCCATCGCCGGTCAACAGTCCGGGGATTCGCAAACGCATGGAGAAGAGACAATGCAGGATCAGTACATCCTCGCGCTTGACCAAGGCACCACCAGCTCGCGTGCGATGCTGTTCGACCGGCGCGGCAGCATCGTGTCGATCGCGCAGAAAGAATTCCAGCAGATCTATCCGCATCCGGGTTGGGTCGAGCACGACCCGCAGGAAATCTGGTCGACCCAGGCCGGCGTCGCCGCGGAAGCCGTGACGCGCGCCGGCATGAACGGCACCTCGATCGCCGCGATCGGCATCACCAATCAACGCGAAACCACCATCGTGTGGGATCGCGAAACCGGCCACCCGGTCTATAACGCGATCGTCTGGCAGGACCGCCGCACCGCCGACTTCTGCGACGAGCTCAAAAAGCAGGGGCTCGAAGAAAAGGTCCGCGCGAAAACCGGTCTACCGATCGACTCGTATTTCTCGGCGACCAAGATCCGCTGGATTCTCGACAACGTCGAAGGCGCGCGCGAGAAAGCGCGCCAAGGCCGCCTCGCGTTCGGCACCGTCGACAGCTGGCTCGTGTGGAACTTCACCAAGGGCGGCCTGCACGTCACCGACGTGACCAACGCATCGCGCACCATGCTGTTCAACATCCACACGCTGAAATGGGACGACGAACTGCTCGACATGCTCGAGATTCCGCGCAGTATGCTGCCGGAAGTGCGGGCGTCGTCGGAGGTGTATGGGCCGACCAAGACCACGGTGTTCGCATCGAAGATTCCGCTCGCGGGCATCGCCGGCGATCAGCACGCTGCGCTATTCGGACAGATGTGCACGGAGTCCGGCATGGTGAAGAACACCTACGGCACCGGCTGCTTCCTCGTGATGAACACCGGCGACAAGCCGATCGAATCGAAAAACAATCTCGTCACGACGATTGCGTGGCAGATCGGCGACAGGATCGACTACGCGCTCGAAGGCAGCATCTTCATCGGCGGCGCGGTGGTGCAATGGCTGCGCGACGGCCTCGGCATCATCAAGAATGCCGCCGAGATCGAAACGCTCGCGCGCAGCGTGCCGCATTGCGACGGCGTGTATCTGGTGCCGGCGTTCGCCGGCCTCGGCGCGCCGCATTGGAACGCGCACGCTCGCGGCACGCTGTTCGGCGTGACGCGCGGTACGAGTTCCGCGCATATCGCACGTGCCGCGCTCGACTCGATCGCCTATCAATCGCTCGACGTGCTGAAGGCGATGGAAGCCGACTCCGGCATTCGCATCGGCGAATTGCGCGTGGACGGCGGCGCCTGCACGAACAATCTGCTGATGCAATTCCAGGCGGACATTCTCGGCGTCGACGCGGTGCGGCCGAAGGTGGCGGAAACGACCGCGTTGGGCGCGGCTTACCTGGCCGGTCTCGCGGTCGGCTACTGGCAAAATGTCGACGAGCTGCAAAACCAGTGGCAGCTCGAGCGGCGCTTCACGCCTGCGCTGCCTCACGCCGAGGTCAAGGCATGCCTTGACGGCTGGCAGCGGGCGATCCGCGCGGCGAAAGCGTGGGCGGATATGCCTGGCTGATCGGATCGTTGTGGTCGCTATAGTCGTTCTGGCCGGCGACCTGCTTCAGTCATCGCGCTCCCGCGCGCCCGGCGGCGGGGCGCCCGCATCCGCACCTTACACGCGCGCCGATCCGGAATCCGGCGGCATCAAAACACGTATCATGATGCTTTCCATCCCGGCGCCCGAGCCTGCAACCGTCTTCGCTCGCACGCGCTCCGCTTACCGTTTCCTGGCATGATCGACCACCTCATCTGTGATTGCGACGGCGTTCTCGTCGACAGCGAAATCATCGCTGATCGCGTGATGCTCGAAACGCTCACCGCGACTTTTCCCGACCTCGACTTCGAGCCGGTCGTCAAAACCGCGTTCGGTCAGCAAACGTCGCGCTTTCTCGAAAGCATCGAGTCGTCCTTCGACATCAGGTTGCCCGCCGACTTTCTCGACACTATCGAACATAACGTCGAGCTGGCGCTCGCGGCATCGCTCAGCCCGATCAACGGCGTGCGCGACGCGCTGCAACGCGTAACACTGCCGGTCGCGGTCGTGTCGAACAGCCGCACGTCGCGCGTGAACGCATCGGTCCGGCGCGCGGGTTTGCAGCAGATTTTCGGCGAGCGGATTTTCAGCGCCGAACAGGTGGCGCGGCCGAAGCCCTACCCCGACGTGTATCTGTTCGCCGCGCAAACGATTGGCGTGGAGCCGTCGCGCTGCCTCGTGGTCGAAGACAGCGTCGCGGGCCTGAACGCGGCGCGCGCGGCGGGAATGAAGACGATCGCTTTCGTCGGCGCGAGCCATATTCCGGCTGGCTATGCGGACGCGCTGCGCAAGATGGGCATGACGCGCATCATGATGCACATGGATGAATTGCCCGCGCTGGTCGAAGCCGGCGTGCGCGGCGAGTTTGGCGACGTGCAGTCGTAGCGAGCGGGAGCACGCGTAGCTTCTTGCCTGTATCACAGCCCTGCGTGGTGGCGACGAAAAAAGGCCGGTTCTTCATGAACCGGCCTTTTCCATTTTGGCAGCGTGCGTCACGCCGTTCACACGGGCGACGCGCGACTTGCATCAGGCTTCGTCAGCGACGCACTCGCGCGCCTGCGCGAGCGAAGCGCGAAATTCCGCCAGTTCCGCGATCGTCAGCATCGGCAGATTGTGTTGCGCGGCGAAGCGTTCGACGTCCGCGCCGCGCGTCATCGTGCCGTCGGCGTTCATCAGTTCGCACAGCACGCCCGCCGGCTTCAGCCCGGCGAGAATCGCCAGATCGACCGTGCCTTCGGTATGGCCGCGGCGCGCCAGCACGCCGCCGGGCATCGCGCGCAAAGGGAACACGTGACCAGGGCGCACGATGTCGGCGGGCTTCGCGTTATCGGCAATCGCTGCGCGAATGGTCGTCACACGATCGAGCGCGGACACGCCGGTCGTCACGCCGTCGCGTGCTTCGATCGACACCGTGAACGCGGTGCCGTGACGGCTTTCGTTGTTGACGGCCATCGGCGGCAGTTCGAGCGCGCGGATCTTGTCGTCGGGCAGGCACAGGCAAACGATGCCGCTGCATTCGCGGATCAGCAGCGCCATGGTTTCGACGGAAAGGCGCTCGGCCGACACGATCAGATCGGCTTCGTTCTCGCGGTCGTGATCGTCTTGCAGGACCACGGCGCGGCCATCGCGCATCGCTTGCAGCGCGGCGGCGATACGCGGCGGAACGGCTTCGGTGTCGAGCAGCGGGAGATCGGCGAATGCGTCCGGCGCAAACGTCGACGAAGCAGGAAAAGTAGCAAAAGACATAGTTGAAACGCTCATCGCAAAAGTTGGGCGAAAAACGTTTCAGGGCATTGCAAACAGACAACGACGCGCCGCCGAGCGCCGCACACCGCGACGCTCGCGCACCGCCTAAACCACGGGCGGCGCCACGGAAGCGCACATGACTATCTGCACATCTTCTTCCATCCGGACTGTGACCGTCGGCTCTGGCTTTTCACCAGATCTGCTGACCCCGCTGTGGTCCCCCGATACTCGGAAGACCGCACGACGCGGGCGCTCGCGGGCTCACCGGCTCACGCTGTCGCGCTGCCGGCATACCGCCGGTGGGGAATTTCACCCCGCCCTGAAGACGCACTGATTGCCGGATAAACCGGCTGGCGAAGCATACAACAGTTGCGCAAGAGCTGCAGCGCAACCCTACTGACCCGATGGAGGCTCTGAACTGTAAGCGCCTGCTTCCGCGAAATGCAATCAAACCGGCGTGGCCGCAAGCGCCGCTTCATGTGCCACTGCACGTCCCAGCTCATGCCGCGCCTCGTGCTGCGTCGGCACGTCCCAGCGCGGTGGCGTCTCCGCCCTCAGCGTCACGCGAAACGCGCGCGCTTCGGTGTCGCCCGGGTTGCGCAGACTGTGCGGCTGATCGGCGTCGAACACGATCGCGTCGCCGGTCGCGAGCAACTGGCGCTGATCGTGCACACTGACTTCCAGCGTGCCTTCGCTGACCACCAGGTTCACCGTCGTGCCCGGCGCGCGGCGCGTGCCGGCTTCGGTATGCAATGGCGCGATGCGCAGCTCGTGGAACTCGGCGGCAGTCGGCTCGGACTCGGGATACAGAGGCCGCGCCGAATAACGCCCGTTCGCGCTGACGACGCGCGCCGAGCGCTCCGCCGGCAAATGTTCGAAACCATTGGTCGCGTGACGCCAGAGGAAAGCCGCCACCGATACCTTCAACGCCGCCGCCACCTTGCACAGCACCTTGATGGACGGCACGCTGCGCGCCGACTCGATCTGCGCCAGCATCGCCCGCGACACGCCGGACGCACGCGCCAGGGCGTCGAGCGACAGTTGCCGCTCGGCGCGCAAGCGAGCGAGGTTCACGCCGACCAGCTGTTCCAGAGCATCGAAGGGTTCGGCGGCACGCGGCGACGCGTCGGTATCGGCCGAGGGATCGCGAACCAGCGCGAGCGGGGAATGCATGATTGCCTCCAAAGCGCCGCCGGGCGGCGCGCAAGCGGTTAGTGGAAGCAAGATAGCATCGCGTCCCGTCACGCCCAACGAAGTTATCTTCACACTGTTATCAGCATTGCGGAGGACGGTTCTCGCAAAGCTTGTGCGCATTTTTCATATGAACGAGCGGGCCCACCGATTCGCGGGATCGCAGACCGTCATGCGCACATTTGCTTTGGCGTCTGCGTGGCGATTGGCGGTGCAAGGCCGGCAAACGATCACGCACACTCAAAGCCTCGCGCCGCCTGGGTGAGCGCTCGCCAAGCCGAGCGATCGCAGATTCACACCCGCTCCTGCGCGCTTACGCGCCGCGCCACCACCGTTGCCGGCGCATCCGCACGCGCCGCGAACCACGTCAGCAGCAACGCCGCCACGCTGACCGCCGCCGCGACCCACGGCAACGTATCGAGCGCATGACCGTGATTGATCACCAGTCCGCCGAGCCACGCGCCACCCGCATTGCCCACATTGAACGCGCCGATGTTCAGCGTCGACGCCAGATTCGGCGCCGCGGCCGCCTTTTCGACCACGCGCATCTGCAACGGCGGCACGGTGGCGAACGCGGCAATGCCCCACACGAAAATCGTGATCGCCGCGGCCACCGGCGAATGGCTGGTGCGCGCAAAGAGCGCCATCACCACCGCGAGCGCGGCCAGAATGCCCATCAGCGAAGGCATCAGCGCGCGGTCCGCGAGCTTGCCGCCCACCGTGTTGCCGATCGTCAGCCCCACACCAAACAGCACCAGAATCAGCGTTACGCCGCGCGGCGAGAAGCCGCTCACCTGCTCGAGAATCGGCGCGATGTAGGTGAACACGACGAACACGCCACCAAAGCCGAGCACGGTCATCATGAGCGCGGTCCAGACTTGCGGGTCCTTGAGCACGCGCACTTCATGACCGAGACCGACCGGGGCGGCATCGTGACGCTTCGGCACCAGCGCCGTGACGCCAGCGAGCGACAACACGCCGAACGCGCTGACGATCCAGAACGCCATGCGCCAGCCGAACTGCTGGCCGATGAAGGTGCCGAACGGCACGCCGAGCACGTTCGCGAGCGTCAATCCGGTGAACATCAACGCGATCGCGCTGGCGCGCTTCTCGGCCGGCACGAGCGAGGCCGCCACCACCGCGCCGATGCCGAAGAACGAACCGTGCGCGAACGAGGTCACCACTCGCGCGATCATCAGCACGGAATAGCTCGGCGCAATCGCGCACAGCGTATTGCCGACGATGAACACGCCCATCAGCAACTGCAGCGCGAGCTTGCGCGGCATCTTGCTGGTGATCACGGCGAGCAGCGGCGCGCCGACCGCGACGCCGAGCGCATAGCCGCTTACCAGCAAACCCGCCGATGGAATCGACACTGCCAGATCGTGCGCGACATCAGGCAGCAAGCCCATGATGACGAATTCGGTCGTGCCGATCGCGAATGCGCTGATCGCTAGCGCAAGTAATGGCAGGGGCATTTTTCCTCTCCAGATTTCAAAATTGAGCGTGATGCAAAGCCGTCACGAATTCGATGACCACCCCCGGCGCGAGCGCGACGAACAGTTGCTGTTCGGCGGGATGCACGCCCATTTGCGGGACTTGCGCGCTTTGATAGCCGACGCCGGCCACATCCAGGCGGTCTAACAGCGCCTGCCATTCGGCCGCGGTCTCCAGCCGGAAAGCGAGATGATCGATACGCGGCGTCGCCCGGCCGGACACGGCAGGCGCCGTCGCGGCGATCAGATGAAGCGCCGGCCGGCCGTTCAGATATAGCCAGTAGCCGTCGACCGAAAACGGCGGACGCGCGCCTTCAGTGAGTCCGGCGATGTCGACGAAGAAACGTCGGGCGGTGTCGAGACCGCCGGTGACGATCGTCGCGTGATCGAGTTGCATGACTTGCGGGTGCCGACGCTTGCGCGCGCGGCATCAGGGTTTTCGTGGGGTGGATTGTCGGGGCAATGCCTCGATTTGATAATTGGCGTAGCATTTGAAGCATTTTCAAATATCTTTTGAAGGCTGGCGATGGATAACCTCGGTGACATTCGCCTGTTCGTCGAAGCCGCGCAGCAAGGCAGCCTGTCGGCGGCGGGCCGCAAGATGGGGCTGACGCCGGCCGCCGCGAGCGCGCGCCTCGCCAAACTCGAAGCCGGGCTGAAGGCGCGCCTGTTCGAGCGCACCACGCGCCAGTTGCGGCTCACCGACGAAGGCCGCCTCTACCTGAACTGCTGCCGCCAGGCGCTGCAATCGCTCGACGACGCCGAAGCCGCGCTGCAAGCCGGCCAAGGCGTGGTGCGCGGGAAGGTGCGAATTTCCGCAACCTCCGACTTCGGCCGCAACCTGCTGATGCACTGGCTCGACGAATTCAACGCGCTCTACCCGGAAGTGAAGTTCGCGCTCACGCTGTCGGATTCGCTGTCGAATCTCGTGCAGGAGGACATCGACCTCGCGATCCGTTTCGGCGTGCCGCCCGACAGCTCGCTGGTCGCCCGCAAGCTGGCGCCGAACCGGCGTGTGCTGTGCGCGTCGCCCGACTACATCGCGCGCAAGGGCGAGCCGAAGGACCCGCAGGATCTGGCCAATTTCGATTGCATCGTGCTGGGCACCGCGTCCGGGCCGGCCAACGAGTGGCGCTTCACGCGCGGCGATGAAGTGCAGAACTACACCGTGCCGCTCGACTCCGCCCGCGAGACCAACGACGGCGCGGTCGCCCGCGAATGGGCGCTGCGCGGCTACGGGATCGCGATCAAGTCGATGTGGGACGTGGAAGCGGATCTGCGCGCCGACGGTCTGAAGATCCTGCTGCCGGAGTGGCGCTATCCGGATGCGCCGTTGCACGCGCTCTATCACCGCAACCGCTTCATGGCGCCGCGCGTGCGCGTGTTGCTGGATTTCCTGAGCGAGCGCTTCGCACAGGTGTCGGGCGAACTGGAAAGCCTGCTGGGCTTGCCGCCGGAGCGGCCGCGCGGCGGCGCGGACGTCGAAACCCGCATTCCGTGAAGGGCTATAATGTTGCGTTACGCTGCAGACGTGCATCGCGGATCGAGCAGGCGGAACGCAAATGGGCCTCAGCAGGCCCGAAGCGCCAGGCTCGAAGCGGCCCAAGCGCCGCCCGACGGCCTTGTCCAGCGCTGCCCGCACGTCCGGCCCCCTTCACCTTTTTAAACGACGCCCCCAGATCAACCACTGCGACCGGCGAAATTCGATGACCAAGAAAGTTTATGTAAAGACCTTTGGCTGCCAGATGAACGAGTACGACTCCGACAAGATGGTCGACGTACTCGGCGCGGCTGAAGGGCTCGTCAAGACCGACACGCCGGAAGACGCCGACGTGATTCTGTTCAACACCTGCTCGGTGCGCGAAAAAGCCCAGGAAAAAGTCTTCTCCGACCTCGGCCGCGTGCGCGAGCTGAAGGAAGCAAATCCTAATCTGATCATCGGCGTGGGCGGCTGCGTGGCGAGCCAGGAAGGCGCGTCGATTGTGGCGCGTGCGCCGTATGTGGACCTGGTGTTCGGTCCGCAAACGCTGCACCGTCTGCCGCAGATGATCGACAGGCGCCGCGAAAGCGGCCGCGCGCAAGTCGACATCTCGTTCCCCGAAATCGAAAAGTTCGATCACCTGCCGCCAGCGCGTGTCGAAGGCCCGAGCGCGTTCGTGTCCATCATGGAAGGCTGCAGCAAGTACTGCAGCTACTGCGTCGTGCCGTACACGCGCGGCGAGGAAGTGTCGCGGCCGCTCGACGACGTGCTGACCGAAATCGCCGGCCTCGCCGACCAGGGCGTGCGCGAGGTCACGCTGCTCGGCCAGAACGTCAACGCATACCGTGGCGGCATGACGCTCGGCTCGTCGGAGATCGCCGACTTCGCGACGCTGATCGAATACGTCGCCGACATTCCGGGCATCGAACGGATTCGCTACACCACCTCGCATCCGAAGGAATTCACGCAGCGCCTGATCGACACCTACGCGAAGGTGCCGAAGCTCGTCAGTCACCTGCATCTGCCGGTGCAGCACGGCTCCGACCGCATCCTGATGGCGATGAAGCGCGGCTACACGGTGCTCGAATACAAGTCCGTGATCCGCAAGCTGCGCGCGATCCGCCCGGACCTGTCGCTGTCCACCGACATGATCGTCGGCTTCCCTGGCGAGACCGAAGAAGACTTCGACAAGATGATGGCGCTCGTGCACGAGATGAAGTACGACACCAGCTTCTCGTTCATCTACAGTCCGCGTCCCGGCACGCCGGCCGCGAATCTGCACGACGACACGCCGCGCGAAGTGAAGCTCAAGCGTCTGCAGCACTTGCAGGCAACCATCGAGGAAAACGTGCAGCGCATCAGCGATTCGATGGTCAGAAAGATCGAGCGCATTCTGGTCGAGCGCCCGGCGCGCAAAAACCCGAATGAACTCGCGGGCCGCACCGAGAACAACCGCGTGGTGAATTTCCCGGCGCCGATCGCGTCGCACGCGCGGCTGATCGGCCAGATGGTCGACGTGAAGATCGTCCATGCGTACCCGCATTCGCTGCGTGGCGAACTCGTGCTGGTGCACGACGACTCGCGCCCCGAAGGAAGTGTCCTTGGGGCGGCCACTACCACCCACTAAGCCACCCCGACTCGCGACGCTAACCCTCGCATCCAAACCGACAGGATCGATCCACCGCCTTGAAGACCACTCAGCAGCATCTGGAATTCACCGCACCGCGCGACGACAACACGCGGCTCGCCAACCTCTGCGGACCGCTCGACGAAAATCTGCGGCAGATCGAGCAGGCGCTCGACGTGACCTTGCAGCGCCGCGCTCACCGCATCACGATCCGCGGGCGCGGCGCGAAACTCGCGCTCACCGCGCTCGAGAACTTCTACAACAACGCGCGCGACCCGCTGTCAGTCGACGACATCCAGCTCGCGCTCGTCGAAGTGCGGCAACCGGCGCGCCATCGGCCGAACGGCAATGGCGACGAAGCCGGCGACCGGCGTTTCCACGGCAATCCGGATCATCCGTTCGATGAGCCCGCCGACGCCGCCGACGCCAATGATGACGACCTCGCGGAACTCGGCCCGAAGCTCTACACGCGGCGCGCGGATCTGCGCGGCCGCACGCCGGCGCAGCGCGAGTATCTGAAACAGATCGTCTCGCACGACGTGACCTTCGGCGTAGGTCCGGCCGGCACCGGCAAGACCTATCTCGCGGTGGCCTGCGCGGTGGACGCGCTGGAGCGCGACCAGGTCAAGCGCATCGTACTGACGCGGCCCGCGGTCGAAGCGGGCGAGCGTCTCGGCTTCCTGCCGGGCGATCTGGCGCAGAAGGTCGATCCGTATCTCCGCCCGCTGTACGACGCGCTGTACGACCTGCTCGGCTTCGACAAGACCGCCAAGATGTTCGAGCGGCAGATGATCGAAATCGCGCCGCTCGCCTACATGCGCGGCCGCACGCTGAACCACGCGTTCATCATCCTCGACGAGGCGCAGAACACCACGCCCGAACAGATGAAGATGTTCCTCACGCGGATCGGCTTCGGCTCGAAGGCGGTCGTCACCGGCGACACGACCCAGGTCGACTTGCCGCGCGGCCACAAGAGCGGGCTGATCGAAGCGCAACAGGTGCTGTCGGAGGTGCGCGGCATTGCGCTCACGCGCTTCACCAGCGCGGACGTGGTGCGCCATCCGCTGGTCGCGCGAATTGTGGAGGCGTACGATGCGCATTCGCAGAAAACCGCCAGTCCGGCGGATTCGCGCTGATCGCGCTGCTTCGCGTCCACTGACCCTGCCGCCGCCTTCCACGCGGCGGATGCAACGCCACAAACCGCATGAGCCGTGCCCCGAAACTGACGTTGAATCTGCAATTCCCCGCTGCCAAGGCCTGGCCAGAACACAAGGCGCTGCTGCCGCGCGCCACGGTGGCCGGCTGGATCAAGGCGGCGCTATTCGCGGACGGCGAACTCACTGTGCGGTTCGTCGATGCCGAAGAAGGCCGCACGCTGAACCGCACCTATCGCGGCAAGGACTACTCGACCAACGTGCTGACCTTCGCCTATGCCGAGTCAGAAGACGATCCGGTGACGGGCGATCTGATCCTGTGCTGCCCGGTGGTCGAAAAAGAAGCCGCCGAGCAAGGTAAGCCGCTCATCGCGCACTACGCGCATCTGCTGGTGCACGGCACGCTGCACGCGCAAGGCTACGATCACGAAGTCGAAGAAGAAGCCGAGGAAATGGAAGCGCTCGAAACCGAAATCCTCGGCAAGCTCGGGTTTCCCGATCCGTATCAATAGGCGCCGGTCGCCGCCGCGCCGCTTATCCGCCACCCACGTTCATCCTCATTCGAACCGACACCGTGAGCACCTCGTCCCCTGAAGCCGACACCCGCACGCCCTGCCCGGATTACCCGCCGGTGCTCGGCGAGTCGCGGCTTCTGACTGATGAGGAATTGCGCGCGTCGCTCGAATGCACGTTGCGGGACTGGGACCGCAAGAGCGACCTCTGGCTGTTCGGCTATGGCTCGCTAATATGGAACCCCGGCCTGCCGACGGTCGAAGCGGCTCGCTCGAAGGTGCACGGCTATCATCGCGGGCTATATCTGTGGTCGCGCGTGAATCGCGGCACGCCGGAGCAGCCGGGCCTCGTGCTCGCGCTCGATCGCGGCGGCTCGTGCACCGGCATCGCGTTCCGGCTCGCAGCCGTTGGCTCGATGCCGCATCTCGAAGCGCTCTGGCGGCGCGAAATGGCGATGGGCTCGTACCGTCCGGCATGGCTGCCATGCGTGCTCGCCGACGGCCGGCGCGTCGACGCGCTGGCGTTCGTGATGCGCCGCGACGTGCCGAGCTATACCGGCAAGCTGAGCGACGAGGTCGTCAAGACGGTGTTCGGCTGCGCGTGCGGCCGCTACGGCACCACGCTCGATTACGTGAGCCGCACCGTGCACGCGCTGCGCGAAGGCGGGATGCCCGACCGCGCGCTCGAAGCGCTGCTGGAACGTTGCAAAGAGGAAGGCCGCGAGCGTGATGCGGCTCAGCAAGCTGAACAGGTCTCCGGGCACCGGTCGGGGCAATGAACGCAAGCCAGCGCGCCTGATGGGTTCGATGTGCCCAATGACCGGTTAGCCGCCGGCCGCGCTGATCATTTTTCGCAAGCCGCACGGTGGAACCGCCGCCACTCACAGCCCGCAAAGCGCCACGCAGACACCGGCCATTGCCCCCACACTCAACATTTTTTGCTCAAAAACGCTTTTCCGCACGCAATCAGTTAGGATTGACCTACGCTCCGCCGCTCGCGAAGGAGCCGCTTCACCCCGCATCACCCATCGCCCGGCCCGGCGGGACACGGTCCTGCCATGCGCCTGGTGTATCCTTAATGCTCTGTAACAGCGCGCCCAGTCTTGCCGGGCGCACTACCATGAACGACACGTATCCCAGTCGACGCCCAACCGACAAACCGCAGGAAAAGCGCTCGCTCCTCGAGCGTCTGACCGACTTCATTTCGCCCGAGCCCGACTCGCGCGCCGAACTTCTGGAAATTCTGCAGGACGCGCACGAACGCAACCTGATCGACGCCGACTCGCTGTCGATGATCGAAGGCGTGTTCCAGGTGTCCGAACTCAGCGCGCGCGACATCATGGTGCCGCGTGCGCAAATGGACGCGATCAATATCGCGGACAATCCCGCCGAATTCATCCCCTACGTGCTGGAAAAAGCGCACTCGCGCTATCCGGTGTACGAAGGCAATCGCGACAACATCATCGGCGTGCTGCTCGCCAAAGACCTGCTGCGCTACTACGCTGAAGAAGAGTTCGACGTGCGCGGCATGCTGCGCCCCGCCGTGTTCATCCCCGAGTCGAAGCGCCTGAACGTGCTGCTGCATGACTTCCGCGTGAATCGCAATCACCTCGCGGTGGTGGTCGACGAATACGGCGGCGTGGCCGGCCTGATCACGATCGAGGACGTGCTGGAGCAGATCGTCGGCGACATCGAGGACGAATATGATTTCGACGAAGAAAGCGGCAACATCATCGCGTCGCCCGACGGGCGCTTTCGCGTGCGCGCGCTGACCGAGATCGAGCAGTTCAACGAGACGTTCGGCACGCACTACTCAGACGAAGAAGTCGACACGATCGGCGGGCTCGTCACGCATCATTTCGGGCGGGTGCCGCATCGCGGTGAAAAGGTCCGCCTCGACGATCTGACCTTCGAAATTCTGCGCGGCGACGCCCGCCAGATCCACATGCTGCTGGTGCGCCGCGATCCGCTAGCCGGCCAGCGCGAGCGCGACGTGCAGCACGTGCAAACCTGAGCCGCGCGGTTTTCCGGCTCGCTCACCCGCTTCTTCAACTACTCACGCCGACCGCGCAACAATGGCCGACCCGATGACTTCCCGTTCGCGCCCCGGCGTGAGCGCTCCCGCTGCCGCCGCCGACGAACCGCGCGGCCGCACGCTGCCTCGCTGGCATTACCTCGTCGCGCTGGCCGCGGGCGCGGCCAACACGCTGTCGTTCGCGCCGACGCCGCACGGCGGCTGGCTGCAACTCGCGATCTTCGTGTTCTTCTTCGCGTGGCTCACGCGCACCACCGGCTGGAAAAGCGCCGCGCTGACGGGCGGTGCGTTCGGCTTCGGTAACTTCGTAACCGGCGTGTGGTGGCTGTACGTCAGCATGCATGACTACGGCGGCATGGCTGCGCCGCTCGCGGGCGCGGCGGTCGCGCTGTTCTCGCTGTATCTGGCGCTCTATCCGGCGCTGGCCGCGGCAATCTGGTCGTTCTGCGCCGGCCACGCGCGCAACGGCGCGACCGACGCCTCCCCCCCGTTTTCGCCGACCTGGCATGGCTCGCTGGCTTTCGCCAGCGCCTGGGCGATCGGCGAATGGTTGCGCGGCACCGTGTTCACCGGCTTTCCGTGGCTTGCGAGCGGTTATGCGCAATTGGATGGTCCGTTCGCCGGGTTCGCGCCGGTGGTGGGCGTATATGGCGTCGGCTGGATGCTGGCGCTGGTGGCCGCGCTGATCGTGCAGGCGCTGCTGGCGTGGGGGCCGCTGCGGGCTTCGCGCGAGCCGCGCGGCGTGGCGAATGCCGGCGCCGGCCGCAACGACGACGGCACAGACAACGACAACCGCGCGCCGCGCAGCCTGGCGCGCAGCATCGTGCCGGGTGGCGTCGCGCTGGCGCTGATCGCGGCCGGCCTGCTACTACCGCTCGTCCAATGGACTTTGCCGGCTAACGCGCCGCTGACGGTGCGTCTGCTGCAAGGCAACGTCAAACAGGAGATGAAATTCGAGGAAGCCGGCATGCGCGCCGCCATCGACCAGTATCAGCAGATGATCACCTCGAAACCGGCCGACCTGATCGTCACGCCGGAAACCGCGATTCCCGTGCTCGCGCAACAATTGCCCGCGCCGTTCGCGGCGACGGTGCGCGAATTCTCCGACTCGACCGGCAGCGCGATCCTGTTCGGCGCGATCGGCGGCACGATCACGCCGGAAGGCCAGGTCATCGACTATACGAACAGCCTGTTCGGCATCACGCCCGGCTCGCACGACGTGTACCGCTACGACAAGCATCACCTCGTGCCGTTCGGCGAATTCGTGCCGTGGGGCTTCCGCTGGTTCGTCAATCTGATGAATATCCCGCTAGGCGACTTCTTCCGCGGCGCGCCGGTGCAGAAGCCGTTCATGGTCCACAACCAGCCGGTCGCGGTGAACATCTGCTACGAAGACATCTTCGGCGAAGAGATTGCACGGACCATTCGCGAGAGCAGCACGCCGGCCGGCGTGCTGGTCAACTCGACCAACCTCGCCTGGTTCGGCGACACGATCGCGCTCGATCAGCATCTGCAGATCGCGCGTATGCGCTCGCTGGAAACCGGCCGCCCGATGCTGCGCGCGACCAACACCGGCATGACCTCCGCGATCGATGCCAACGGCCGGGTGATCGGGCGCCTGACGCCGTACACGGTCGGCTCGCTCGACGTGAAGGTGCAAGGTACGTCAGGCAACACGCCGTATGTGACGAGCGGCAACAACACGGTGCTGGCGGTGTCGGTGCTGCTGCTGGCGTTCGGCTTCGCGTTCGGGCCCAGGATCACGCGGCGTCGCAACGGCAAGCAATGAGGCGCGCTGAGTTGCGATAACCCGGGATAAGCCGCACGCGTGCCGCTCATGCATCCGTTCCCGCACGCTGTTCCTGCATCGAGCGGCGCGGCGACGCCGGGTACGAAATGCGCCCGCATAAAAAATGCGCCTGACGAACAGGCGCATTTTCAACTCAAACACTCGCTTGCATTCGAGCTTTCAGGAGCTTGGATGCTCCCCTTCGTCCCCCTTGCCCCGATCGAGCGCGTCGCTCAGTTCGCCGGCACGGTGTCGACGAACGACTGGCGCAGCGAAAGCTTCTGGAAATGCTTGTCCAGGTTCGGATGCGATTCGCGCCAGTTCAACTGGGGCATACGGAAGTCGAGATAGCCCAGCGCGCAACCCACTGCGATGTCCGCGAGCGTGTAGTGATTGCCCGCGCACCACGGCTTGCTGCCCAGTCCCTGCGCCATCGCGATCAGACCTTCGTCGATCTTGCGCTGCTGCCGCGCGACCCACGCGTCCACGCGCTGCTCCTCCGTGCGCTGCGTGCCTTCGAGGCGAATCAGCACCGCCGCGTCCAGCACGCCGTCGGCGAGCGCTTCCCAGCAACGCACCTCGACGCGTTCGCGGCCCGACTGCGGAATCAGCTTGCCGACCGGCGACAGCGTATCCACGTATTCGCAGATCACCCGCGAGTCGAACACGGCTTCGCCATCTTCCATCACGAGGCACGGCACCTTGCCGAGCGGATTGAAGGTGTGAATCCGGGTGTCCGGTGCCCAGACGTTCTCGGGCACCAGTTCGTAGTCGATCTTCTTGTCGGCCAGCACGATTCGCGCTTTACGCACGAAGGGGCTGCCGAGCGAACCGATGAGTTTCATCATGACCATCTGCCTTTAACTGAATCCGGCGAAAGTATAAGTGCTAGGAGGTCTTCACGAGCATGGCGCCGTCCGTTCGCAAGCGGCACAGAGCCTTGCTGTGGACGGATTGCAACATGCCCGCAGCCGTCTTGCCACCTGTCGTTGCGCAAAATGACTCCGCGCATTGGGCGCTACAATCGCACGATGAACCAGCCGACCGAACCCACCATCGCCATCGACGTCTACCGCACGCGCCGCGAGCGCGTACTCGCCGCGCTGCGCGCCGCGGGCGGCGGCGTTGCCATCGTCCCCACCGCGCCGGAAGCGCTGCGCAATCGCGACGCCGACTACCCGTACCGGCACGACAGCTACTTCTATTATCTGACCGGCTTCACCGAGCCCGAAGCGCTGCTGGTGCTCGACGCAAGCGCCGCACCCGGCGAGCCGGCGTCAGTGCTGTTCTGCCGCGAGAAGAACGTCGAACGCGAAACGTGGGAAGGCTTCCGTTTCGGCCCGGACGGCGCGCGCGCGGCGTTCGGTTTCGACTCCGCGTTCGCGATCGGCGAAATCGACACGCAACTGCCGCGGCTGATCGCCGACAAACCGGCGCTGCATTATGCGCTCGGCACGTCGGCACAACTGGACAAACAGGTGCGCGGCTGGCTCGACGCGGTGCGCGCGCAAGGACGCGGCGGCATCGTTGCGCCGGCCGCCGCGCGCGATCTGCTGCCGCTGCTCGACGAGATGCGGCTTATCAAGGACGACCACGAACTCGCGATCATGCGCCGGGCGGGGCAGATTTCCGCCGCCGCCCATCGCCGCGCGATGGCCGCGTGCCGCCCCGGCGTGCGCGAGTATGAACTCGAAGCCGAACTGCTCTATACGTTCCGCAAATTCGGCGCGCAGGCACCGGCTTATACGTCGATCGTCGCGGCGGGCGCGAATGCCTGCGTGCTGCACTACCCGGCCGGCAACGCGATTGCCCAGGACGGCGACCTGATCCTGATCGACGCGGCCTGCGAACTCCACGGCTACGCGTCGGACATCACCCGCACCTTCCCGGCGAGCGGCCGCTTCACGCCGGCGCAGCGCGAGCTGTACGACATCGTGCTGGCCGCGCAGCAGGCCGCCGTCGACGCCACCCGCGCCGGCGCCACCTTCGACGATCCGCACCAGGCCGCGCTGCGTGTGCTGTCGCAAGGCCTGCTCGACACCGGCATCATCGAACGCACGAAGTTCGCGTCGGTCGACGACGTGCTCGCCGAGCGCGTCTACGCGCCGTTCTACATGCACCGCACCGGCCACTGGCTCGGCATGGACGTGCACGATTGCGGCGACTACCGCGAGCGCGCCGCGCCGCGCGACGAAGCGGGCGCATTGCCGTGGCGCACGCTGCGCGCGTCGATGACGCTGACCATCGAACCCGGCCTGTACATCCGGCCGGCCGAAGGCGTGCCCGAGCGCTACTGGAACATCGGCATCCGCATCGAGGACGACGCGATCGTCACGCCGACCGGCTGCGAGCTGATGACGCGCGACGTGCCGGTGGCCGCCGACGAGATCGAGGCGCTGATGCAGGAAGCCCGCGCGGCCCATGAAACGAGGAAGTAATCCGCAATGAACGACGCTTCTCCGTCGACGGTGATTCTGAAGCCCGCCGCGACCGATCATTCCTTCGACTTCGACGTGACGATCGTCGGCGCCGGTCCGGTCGGGCTCGCGCTCGCCGGCTGGCTGGCGCGGCGCAGCGTGACGCACGCGCTGAAGATCGCGCTGATCGACGCGCGCGAGCCGGAAGATTCGATCGCCGATCCGCGCGCGATCGCCGTATCGCACGGCAGTCGGATGATCCTGGAGCCGCTGCGCTGGCCCGCCGACGCCACCGCGATCCAGCGCATCCACGTGTCGCAGCGCGGCCACTTCGGCCGCACGCTGATCGATCACAGCGAGCATGGCTTACCGGCGCTCGGTTACGTGCTGCGGTACGGCTCGATCGTGCACGGTCTCGCCGAGGCGGTGCGCGCGACCTCCATCCACTGGTTCCGCTCCACATCCGCCGCCGCGCCGGTTCAGGAACTCGACGGCGTGACGTTGCCGATCGAAACCGCGGGCGTCACGCGCAAATTGCGCACACGGATTCTGGTGAATGCGGAAGGCGGACTGTTCGGCGATCTGAAAGCACGCAAGGGCGCGACCATTAGCGTCGACAAGGACGTGGAAGCCGCCGGCAAAAGCCCGGCCGATGGCGCGGCCGGGAGCCAGGCCGGCAAAGGCACGCGCGACTACGGGCAAACCGCGCTGGTCGGCACAGTAACCGTGTCCGCGCCACAGCCGCACGTGGCGTGGGAGCGCTTCACATCGGAAGGTCCGATCGCGTTGCTGCCGATGGGTGGCGTGCGCGGTGCCGAGTACGCGCTGGTCTGGTGCTGCGCGCCCGACGAAGCCGCACGCCGCGCGCAACTCCCCGACGACGCGTTCCTGCGCGAACTCGGCGCCGCGTTCGGCGACCGCATGGGCCGCTTCACGCAAATCAAAGGGCGCGCGTCGTTCCCGTTGGGACTGAACACGGTCGAGACGCTGGTGAACGGCCACGTCGTCGCGATCGGCAACGCGGCGCAGACGCTGCATCCAGTCGCGGGGCAGGGCCTCAATCTCGGCTTGCGCGATGCGCACGCGCTCGCCGACGCATTGTCGGCGGAAGGCCCGACGCCGCTCGCCCTCGCGACCTTCGCGCAACGCCGCGCGCTCGACCGGCGCATGACGATCGGCGCCACCGACATCCTCGCGCGCCTGTTCACGGTCGACTTCGCGCCGCTCGCGATCATGCGCGGCCTCGCGCTCACCGCGCTCGAGTTCGCGCCGCCGGTGAAAACCGCGCTGGCACGCCAGATGATGTTCGGACAGCGCCGCTAGGCGCGCCGTCAGCCCGCGCGCCGCGGATTTTTCGAGCAGCCCGCGCAAGGCCGCCGGCTCTATGAACCGGCGCACTTTCATAGAAGATTTAACGGGTTACGACACGCACATGGCGGATGTCGGTTACCTGTTAACGCTAAAATAGCGGTTTTCCCTCGCATTTCGCGGTGCTTCGATTGTCAATTTTCGAGACAGTCCCTGGCGCACGCGTCGTCCATGTCATGCCCACTCTTGGCTCCCACAATCTGCGTAACAACCTGTTCGTCGCCCCGATGGCCGGCGTGACCGACCGGCCGTTCCGCCAGCTGTGCAAACGGCTGGGCGCGGGCTATGCGGTGTCCGAAATGGTCGCCTCGAACGCGCAGCTGTGGAAAAGCGAAAAGACCATGCGCCGCGCCAATCACGCGGGCGAAGTCGAGCCAATCGCCGTGCAGATCGCCGGCGCCGATCCGGCGATGATGGCCGAAGCGGCCCGCTACAACGTGGCGAACGGCGCGCAGATCATCGACATCAACATGGGCTGCCCGGCCAAGAAGGTGTGCAACGTGGCCGCGGGTTCCGCTCTGCTGCAGAACGAACCGCTGGTGCAGCGCATCGTCGAGGCGGTGGTGGACGCGGTGGGCGTCGGGCCCGACGCGGTGCCCGTCACGCTGAAAATCCGCACCGGCTGGGACCGCGACAACAAGAATGCGTTGAGCGTCGCGCATCTGGCCGAGGCCGCCGGCATTTCGATGCTGACCGTGCATGGCCGCACGCGCGCCGACCTGTACCACGGCGACGCCGAATACGAGACGATCGCCGCAGTGAAGGCGTCGGTGCGCATTCCGGTAGTGGCCAACGGCGACATCACGTCGCCGCAAAAAGCGCGCGAGGTGCTGGCCGCCACCGGCGCCGACGCGATCATGATCGGCCGCGCCGCGCAGGGACGCCCGTGGTTGTTCCGCGAGATCGAGTATTTCCTGCAAACGGGCGAGTTGCTGCCGCCGCCGCGCATCGACGAAATCCAGCAGGTGATGAACGAGCATCTCGAAGATCACTACGCGTTCTACGGCGAATTTACAGGTGTGCGCACTGCGCGCAAGCACATCGGCTGGTACACTCGCGGCCTTTCTGGCGCCAACGTGTTCCGGCATCGCATGAATACGCTGGACACCACGCGCGAACAACTCCTCGCCGTCAACGAGTTCTTTGACGCACAAAAGGCGTTCTCCGACCGCCTCGTCTACGTCGACGAAACGCCCGACAGCAAGGGCGAGGACCCTACCGACCGACTAGCAGCATGAGCAAGAACAATATCGAACAATCTGTCCGCGACAGCTTGGGGATGTACTTCCAGGATCTCGACGGCTCCAATCCGCACGATGTCTACGACATGGTGATCTCGTGCGTGGAAAAACCCCTGCTCGAGGTGGTGCTCGAGCAGGCCGGCGGCAATCAGTCGCTGGCCGCCGAGTACCTCGGCATCAACCGCAATACGCTGCGCAAGAAGCTGCAACAGCACGGTTTGTTGTAGCTTTTTGTAGTTTCTTCGCGCCCCGCCACGTTTCTCTTCGGCTTTTCGTCTTCATCATGATCAAGCAAGCGCTCATCTCCGTTTCCGACAAGTCGGGCATCGTCGACTTCGCGAAGTCGCTGTCCGACCTCGGCATCAAGATCCTGTCGACCGGCGGCACCGCGAAACTGCTCGCGGACGCGGGCCTCTCCGTCACCGAAGTCGCCGACTACACGGGCTTCCCGGAAATGCTGGACGGGCGCGTGAAAACGCTGCATCCGAAGGTCCACGGCGGCATCCTCGCGCGCCGCGACCTGCCGGAACACATGGCGGCGCTTGAGAAGCACGACATTCCGACCATCGACCTGCTGGTCGTGAACCTGTACCCGTTCGTGCAGACCGTGTCGAAGGAAGAGTGCTCGCTGGAAGACGCGATCGAGAACATCGACATCGGCGGCCCGACCATGCTGCGCTCGGCCGCGAAGAATCACCGCGACGTGACGGTCGTGGTTGACCCGGCGGATTACGCGCTGGTGCTCGAAGAAATGCGCGCGAACAGCAACGCGGTGTCGTACAAGACGAACTTCCGCCTTGCGACCAAGGTGTTCGCGCACACCGCGCAGTACGACGGCGCGATCACGAACTATTTGACGAGCCTGACCGACGAGCTGCAACACGCGTCGCGCAACGCTTATCCGGCAACCTTCAATCTGGCGTTCAATAAGGTGCAGGACCTGCGCTATGGCGAGAACCCGCATCAGAGCGCCGCGTTCTACCGCGACCTGAGCGTGCCGGCCGGCGCACTGGCGAACTACAACCAGTTGCAGGGCAAGGAACTGTCGTACAACAACATCGCGGACTCCGACGCGGCGTGGGAATGCGTGAAGACCTTCGACGTGCCGGCCTGCGTGATCGTCAAGCACGCGAATCCGTGCGGCGTGGCAATCGGCGCGGATGCGCACGAGGCGTACTCGAAGGCGTTCCAGACCGACCCGACCTCGGCGTTCGGCGGCATCATCGCGTTCAACCGCGAAGTGGACGAAGCGGCAGCGCAAGCCGTGGCCAAGCAGTTCGTCGAAGTGCTGATCGCGCCGTCGTTCAGCGCGGCAGCGCGCCAGGTGTTCGCGGCAAAGCAGAACGTGCGTCTGCTGGAAATCGCGCTGGGCGAAGGCCATAACGCGTTCGATCTGAAGCGCGTCGGCGGCGGCCTGCTAGTGCAATCGCTCGATTCGAAGAACGTCCAGCCGCACGAATTGCGCGTGGTGACCAAGCGTCATCCGACGCCGAAGGAAATGGACGATCTGCTGTTCGCATGGCGCGTCGCGAAGTACGTGAAGTCGAACGCGATCGTATTCTGCGCGAACGGCATGACGCTCGGCGTCGGCGCCGGCCAGATGAGCCGCGTGGACTCGGCGCGCATCGCCAGCATCAAGGCGCAGAACGCCGGTTTGACGCTGACGGGTTCGGCAGTGGCGTCGGACGCGTTCTTCCCGTTTCGCGACGGCCTCGACGTGGTCGTCGCAGCAGGCGCGAGCTGCGTGATTCAGCCGGGCGGCTCGATGCGCGACGACGAAGTGGTCAATGCAGCCGACGAGCACAACATTGCGATGGTGTTGACTGGCGTGCGTCATTTCCGGCATTGAGGCGGGGGTTGATTGGCGGCGCTTGTTGCCTCGGCGGAAGCCGCTGAATGAGCGCTGAGCTTCAGATAAACGGCCTGGTGGAATTTCCGCCCGGCCGTTTTCTTTTTCGGACTGCGCCTGGCGGCACGCTCCTTTGCGGTATCGCTGCTTCGTCGCGGCGTTGTCCGGCCTGCGCCAGCGTTTGCGCACACTCTTCGCGCTCCGCTCAATCGTCCGGCTCTTTTCTCGCATAGCCGTTCTTCACCTCCGGATGCTGGCTGATATACGTGCCAAGCCCCTGTCCGCGCCGCGCGAGGCGCTTCAACACGGCTAGGGGTCGGGCGCCGACACTCGCCTCTGTGTACCAATACACGACGCCCGGCCTGAAGCGGACCTTGACGAAATCGTCGCCGAGTTCATAGGCGTCGACGCCCGAGTCGCCGCTGAGATTCCGAGAGCGCTCCATCTGCGTTTGCCTCCTCGCAAAGCCTCCAGCAGCTTTTATTCCGTCGATCCAGCCGTCTGCCGGCCGCCATCGGGTGTGCGTGTTGTAGTATCGCAGGCACCTGGTTTTTACCGCAGTCGCGGCACCTCATGAGAATTCTCGGCATCGACCCCGGCCTGCGCGTCACCGGCTTCGGCGTGATCGACCAAAGCGGCCACACGCTCAGCTACGTCGCGAGCGGCGTCATCAAAACCGCCGACGCCGATCTGCCGTCGCGGCTCGGCACCATCTTCGAAGGCATCTCGACGCTGATCCGCCAGCATTCGCCGGATCAGTCGGCGATCGAAAAAGTATTCGTCAACGTCAATCCGCAATCCACGCTGCTGCTCGGCCAGGCGCGTGGCGCGGCGATCTGCGGGCTGGTGGCGGGCGGCGTGCCGGTCGCCGAATACACCGCGCTGCAATTGAAGCAGAGCGTGGTGGGCTACGGCCGCGCGACCAAAGAACAGATGCAGCAGATGGTGGTGCGGCTGCTCAATCTGTCCGGCGTACCCAGCACCGACGCCGCCGACGCGCTCGGCATGGCGATCTGCCACGCGCACGGCGGTTCGACGTTGAGCACCCTCGGCGGCATCGCGCCTTCGCTGGCGAAGAAGGGGCTGCGGGTGAGGCGCGGGCGTCTGGTGGGATAGTGCGGCAGTCGGCCGCTTTCGTGTTCCACAGCACGGCACGGTTCACGGTTCACGCGTCGCGAGCAACAACGGTTTGCGGCTTGCGCCCCGGCGATCAAAACCGGCTTACGCCACATGCCTGGCGTCCAGCAACAGCCTGCGGCTCGCGTCTCACGCTCACACGCCTACGCCCCTCGCCCGCCGCGTTCAACTCCGGCTGGCCAGCGCGAGACGGCATGCCAGGCCGGCAAACACCGTCCCCAGCAAATACTGCGGCACCCGCGACGGCCGGCGCCCCGACGACAGCTTGCGGCTCAACTTGCTCGCCATCAGAATCACCGCGCCGTTCACGCAAAAACCGATCAGGTTCAGCACCGTTGCCAGCACCATGATCTGCAACGCGACGGAACCCGCTTCGGGCCGCACGAATTGTGGAAACAACGCGAGCACGAACAGCGCAACCTTCGGATTCAGCAGATTGGTGAAGAGGCCCTGGCGAAAAATGCGGCCGACCGGGTAACGGCTCATCGACGCATTCGGCGTCAGCACCGTGCCTTGCGTGCGGACCGTTTTCCACGCGAGATACAGCAGATACGCAGCGCCCGCGAAACGCACGGCGTCATATGCCATCGGCACTGCCAGGAAAAGTTGCGACAGACCGAACGCCGCTGCCAACGCGTGACAGTACGTGCCGACCAGAATGCCGGCCAACGACGCGAACCCTGCCGAACGTCCTTGGCTCACGCTGCGCGAGGCAATCAACAACATGTCGGGTCCGGGCGTGGCGGTCAACGCGAGACACGCGCCTGCGAATAGCGCGAGAGTGGTCAGGCTCAGCATGGAAGCTCCTTCTGGGTGAATGGGTTGAGAACCCGCCAAAAGGGATCTCAGTCTATGGACCCGGCTCAGGCGAGTCAACGTCGATCAACGCGATTGCGCATCACGCGCCGCGCACTCGCTGCGCTACACTCGCCCTTTCTCTCGAGATTGAATTCGCCATGATCGGTCGCATTGCCGGCGTACTGCTGGAAAAAAACCCGCCGCATCTGCTCGTCGACTGCAACGGCGTCGGTTACGAAGTCGATGTGCCGATGAGCACGTTCTACAACCTGCCCTCGAACGGCGAGCGCATCGTGCTGCTCACGCAGATGATCGTGCGCGAGGACGCGCATCTGCTGTACGGCTTCGGCACCGCCGAGGAGCGCTCGACCTTCCGCGAACTGCTGAAAATTTCCGGCATCGGCGCACGCATGGCACTCGCGGTGCTCTCGGGAATGAGCGTGCACGAGCTGGCGCAAACCGTCACGATGCAGGACGCGGCGCGCCTCACCCGTGTGCCGGGCATCGGCAAGAAGACAGCGGAGCGGCTGCTCCTCGAACTGAAGGGCAAGCTCGGCGCCGACCTGGGCGCGATGGCGGGCGCGGCGTCGGCATCCGGTCATGCGCCGGACATCCTCAACGCGCTGCTCGCGCTGGGCTACTCCGAGAAAGAAGCGTTGGCGGCCATCAAGAACGTGCCGGCCGGCACCGGCGTTTCCGAGGGCATCAAGCTCGCGTTGAAGGCGTTGTCGAAGGCTTGACGCGGATCTCGCGGCTCGGCTTGTGCGGGCTCTGGATCGAGCTCCGCACAAGCCTCAGTCGAACGCACCCTGGCCGTTCGGCCGGGTTTCGCGCTGGACTCCTCGCGGTACAATGACCGCATGATCGAAACCGACAAACTCGCCGCCGAGCGCATCATCGCGGCCACGCCCGTCTCGCCGAACGAAGAAGCGTTCGAGCGCGCGTTGCGCCCGCGCCAGCTCGAAGAATATGTCGGGCAAGAAAAAGTGCGCGGCCAGCTGGAAATTTTCATCGAGGCCGCCAAGCGCCGCTCCGAATCGCTCGACCACGTGTTGCTGTTCGGACCGCCAGGCCTCGGCAAAACCACGCTCGCGCACATCATTGCGCGCGAGATGGGCGTCAATCTTCGGCAGACGTCAGGACCGGTGCTCGAACGCGCCGGCGACCTCGCCGCGCTGCTGACCAATCTCGAAGCCAACGACGTGCTGTTCATCGACGAGATCCACCGGCTCTCGCCTGTCGTCGAAGAAATCCTGTACCCGGCGCTCGAGGATTATCAGATCGACATCATGATCGGCGAAGGGCCGGCCGCGCGCAGCGTGAAGCTGGACTTGCAGCCGTTCACGCTGGTCGGCGCAACCACGCGCGCGGGCATGCTGACCAATCCGCTGCGCGACCGCTTCGGCATCGTCGCGCGGCTCGAGTTTTACAACGCCGAGGAACTGGCGCGCATCGTCACGCGCTCGGCGTCGCTGTTGCACGCGCAGATTCATCCGGACGGCGCGTTCGAAATCGCCAAACGCGCGCGCGGCACGCCGCGTATCGCGAACCGCCTGCTGCGCCGCGTGCGCGACTTCGCCGAGGTGAAAGCGGACGGCAACATCACCGCGCAAGTGGCCGATGCAGCGCTCCGGATGCTCGACGTCGACGCGGTCGGCTTCGACCTGATGGACCGCAAGCTGCTCGAAGCCATCCTGCACAAGTTCGACGGCGGCCCGGTCGGCGTCGACAATCTGGCGGCGGCTATCGGCGAAGAGCGCGACACGATCGAAGACGTGCTCGAACCGTATCTGATCCAGCAAGGCTTCCTGCAACGCACGCCGCGTGGCCGCGTCGCCACGCTGCTGACCTACCGGCATTTCGGTCTCGCCGCGCCGGACGCGTCGAGCACGCTGCCCGGCCTGTGGGATTCGGCCGCGCAGTGAGCCGCACGTAGCGAGGCCGCCCAGGATGTCCGACCAGACGACGAGGCGTACCGGCTCATCGAGTGGAATCGCGCAGTTGCTCACACGCCGGCTCCGCTCGAAACTGGCCGCCGGCGTCACCCATCTGACGAGCGGTAGCGGCCCTACTCTCGACTATTCGTCGCCACCCGGCGATCCGGGTCTGTTCGGACCCGACTCCGTGTGCTGGAAAGTCCACGCCGACTTCACGTCGATGATGACGGGCGGCATCAGCGCATTGCTGCTCCAGGCATTGCACCCGTTGGCGCTCGCCGGCGTATGGGACCATTCGAGCTTCCGCACCGATATTCTGGGTCGCTTGCGCCGCACCGCGACCTTTATCGCCGGCACGACGTTCGGCAATCGGCACGATGCGCTGGCGCTGATCGAACACGTGAGGCGCATCCATCTCGGCGTCAGCGGCATCGCACCGGACGGACGGCCTTATCGCGCGAGCGAGCCGGCACTGCTGACGTGGGTGCATGTCGCCGAGGTGTCGAGTTTCATGACCGCGCACTTGCGCTATGTGAATCCGCAATTGTCCGTGGGCGCGCAGGATCAATACTTCGCGGAAACCGCGGGTATCGCTGAAATGCTTGGGGCGGAGAACATTCCACGCTCGCGCGCCGAGATCGACGCTTATCTGCTGGCCATGCGGTCAGCACTGATGGCCAGCGAGCGCACGCGCGAAGTCGTGAGAATTCTGATGAGCGCACCCGCCCCGAGCATGGCCATGCGGCCGGCCGGCGCGTTGATGCTCAACGCCGGTGTGGATCTTCTGCCGGACTGGGCGCAGTCGATGTTGGGATTCGAGCGCTATGCGGTGCTGCGCCGGACGTTCGCGAGGCCGGGCGTGCGACTCGTCGCGCCGGTGATCCGCTGGGCGCTGGTGAACGGGATATCGAAACGCGCACGCCGCCGCGTGGCTGCGACGCACGACCCGCATTGACGAAGTTTGCGGCTACGCGCACGCACCGCCGATCGGTCAACCCGCAAGGCGCTGCTCCATGCCACGCCATGTCGTTCGACGTGACCGCAGTAAACACTTCCGCTCAAGCGGCGCGCGGCGCTTCTACGCTCAGCGTCCTGGTTCCAAAACCTTCCTGAAACCGTCGTCCGCGGCAGGTGCGTCGAGATGCGCAATGTCCGCCCACGACACGATCGTCGCCGCACCGTGATCGAAATCCACCACGTTCAGGCTGGTATTCAGCAACTGATAATCACGCGGCGCGTCGAGCGGCAATCGGCACGCGAAACGGCGCACGCAATCGAGCACGCCGCCATGCGCGACACAAGCGATCCGCTCGCCCGGATGCGCGGCGACCAGCGGCTCGATCGCATGAACTACGCGATGGTAGAACGCGCGCTGCGACTCGCCTTCAGGCGGCGCAAAACCAGGATCGCGGGTTTGCCAGTGCGCATATTCATCGGGAAAGCGCAGCGCGATCTCGTCGCTGTCATGTCCCTGGAAAGCGCCATAGGACCGCTCGCGCAGACCTTCGCGCAGTTGCAGCGGCAAGCCGAGCGCGTCGGCAATAGGCTGCGCGGTCTGCTGCGCGCGTTGCAGATCGCTCGAATAGATCGCATCGAGCCGCGCGCCCTGCTTCGCCTCGCCGGCAATGCGGCGCGCGAGACGTTGCGCCTGGGCCAACCCGGTGGTCGCGAGCGGAATGTCGATGTGACCTTGAATGCGCTTGATGCGGTTCCAGTCGGTCTCGCCGTGCCGGATGAACAGAATCTGCGTAGTCATGAGATAGGAGTGGGCGCCGTTCGCCGGTTATGCCGAGCCGCTATTGTCGCAAAAACGGCTGGAGGGTAAGACGCGCGCACAGTGGCGCGTGCCGGAGGACAGAAGACGTGGGATCGCGTTTTCGGGGTGTGCAGGCTCAGGCGTTCGTCTGCAACCAGAACGTGACCGGCCCGTCGTTGACGAGCGACACCTGCATATCCGCGCCGAACTCGCCCGTCTCGACGATCGGATGCTTCGCGCGCGCGGCCGCCACGAAGTAGTCGAACAGGCGCTTGCCTTCATCCGGCGGCGCGGCCGGCGTGAAGCTGGGGCGCAGGCCGCTGTTGGTGTCCGCGGCCAACGTGAATTGCGACACGAGCAGCAGGCCGCCCGGGCGCCCCGCGCCATCGAGATTCTGCACGGAGAGATTCATCTTGCCTGCGGCGTCGCTGAACACGCGATAGCCGAGCACCTTGGCGAGCAGCCGGTCGGCGGCCGCCTCGGTGTCGCCGCGTTCAGCGCACACGAGCGCAAGCAGACCCCCGTCGATCGCGCCGGTCACCCGGTCGGCCACGCGCACTTCGGCGCGGCGCACACGTTGAATCAGCGCGATCATCGGCCGTTTGACTCTGCTGGCAACGGTCGATACATCACCGAGCGATCAGGCCGTGAGCGTGACGCGTGCGAAGCGGCGCTTGCCGACCTGCACGACGTACTCGCCGGCTTCGACCTTCAGGCCCTTGTCGGACACGGTCGCGCCGTCGATCTTCACGCCGCCCTGCTCGATGTTGCGCAGCGCTTCGCTGGTCGACGGCACGAGGTTCGCTTGCTTCAGCAACTGGCCGATGGCGAGTGGCGCGCCGGCGAGTGTCACCGCCTGGATATCGTCCGGCACGCCACCCTTCGCGCGATGGTTGAAGTCGTCGAGCGCGCGCTCGGCGTCGGCCTGCGAGTGGAAGCGCGCGACGATCTCCTGGCCGAGCATCACCTTGAAATCGCGCGGATTGCGGCCCGCTTCGATCTCTTTCTTGAACCCCGCGATTTCGTCCATCGGACGGAACGACAGCAGTTCGAAGTAGCGCCACATCAGCGTGTCGGAGATGCTCATCAGCTTGCCGAACATGTCGGTCGGCTTCTCGCTGATGCCGATGTAATTGTTCTTCGACTTCGACATCTTCTCGACGCCGTCGAGCCCTTCGAGCAGCGGCATAGTCAGGATGCACTGCTGCTCCTGGCCGTACTGCTTCTGCAGCTCGCGGCCCACCAGCAGGTTGAACTTCTGGTCCGTGCCGCCGAGTTCGAGGTCGGCGTTCAGCGCGACCGAGTCGTAGCCTTGCATCAGCGGGTACAGGAATTCGTGAATCGAGATCGGCACGCCGCCCTGAAAACGCTTGGTGAAATCCTCGCGCTCGAGAATCCGCGCCACCGTGTAGCGCGACGCGAGCTTGATCATGCCGTCGGCGCCAAGCGGCATCGACCATTCGCTGTTGTAGCGAATCTCGGTCTTGTCGCGGTCGAGCACGAGCGCGGCCTGCTCGAAATACGTCTTCGCGTTCGATTCGATCTGCTCGCGCGTGAGCGGCGGGCGGGTCGCGTTGCGGCCCGACGGATCGCCGATCAGGGACGTGAAATCGCCGATCAGGAAGATCACCGTGTGACCCAGATCCTGCAACTGACGCATCTTGTTCAACACGACCGTGTGGCCAATGTGAATGTCGGGCGCGGTCGGATCGAGCCCGAGCTTGATGCGCAGCGGCTTGCCGGTCGCCGCGCTCTTCGCGAGTTTTTGCGCGAATTCGTCTTCGATCAGCAGCTCGTCGACACCGCGCTTGGTGACGGCGAGCGCGTGACGGACTTCGTCGGTGACCGGAAAGGCGGAAGCGGGACTAGGCTTGATGGACTCGGTGCTCATGCTGGAAACGTGAAGTCGCGAAAAAGGGAGATTGTCCCATAGATACGCGCTGACGCGCCCAATGACGCGGCGACAAACGAGTCACAAACGAGCCATGAGCGAGCCATAAGCGGCCCGCAAGCATGCCAACCGCGCGCCGGCAGCGCGCGCTTTGCGCGCGGCGCGCCGTGCCGGCGGCGTCGACGCACTCATATTCGACCGCGCTTGCGCCGATAATCTGCTAAAACGGATCGCAACGACCCTCGACAGGAGCAGCAACGTGGCGCAACACCCAGCAGACGGCGTCTACTTCGGATTGATGTCCGGAACGAGCATGGATGGTGTGGACGGCGTGGCCGTCCAATTTGAAGAAGGAAAGTCGCCGGTGGTGCTGGCCGAGGCGTTTGTCGGCTTCGCCGCGGGCATGCGCGAGGCGCTCTTCGCGCTGCAGCAGCCGGGCGAGAACGAGATCGAACGCGAAGCGCTGGCCGCCAATGCGCTCGCCACACGCTATACGGTGTGCTGCCACGAACTGCTGCGCGGCAGCCGCGTGTCCGCCGCGGAAGTGCGCGCGATCGGGGTGCATGGGCAGACAGTGCGGCATCGGCCGGAAAAAGGCTATACGCGGCAGATCAACAACCCCGCGCTGCTCGCGGAAATGATGCGCATCGACGTCGTCGCCGATTTCCGCAGCCGCGACGTGGCGGCCGGCGGCCAGGGCGCGCCGCTCGTGCCGGCCTTTCACGCCACGGTGTTCGGCGCGAAAGACGAGACGCGGGTGGTCTGCAACCTCGGCGGCATCAGCAACATCACGATCCTGAACGCGACCGGCAGTGTGCGCGGCTTCGACTGCGGACCGGCGAACGCGCTGCTCGACGAATGGGCGCAGCGCCATCTCGGCAAGCCGTTCGACGAAAACGGTCATTTCGCGGCCGGCGGTCAGGTGGATCGCAAGCTGCTGAACGCGTTGCTCGACGAGCCGTTCTTCTCGCTGCAGCCGCCGAAGAGCACCGGCCGCGACCTGTTCAATCCCGAATGGCTAGACGCGAAGCTCCAGCCGTTCGCCGCGCTCGCCCCCGCCGACGTGCAGGCGACGCTGGTCGCGCTGACTGCGGTGACGCTCGCGCGCGAAATCGAGCGGCACGCATCCGACGCAAGGGCGGTTTATGTGTGTGGCGGCGGCGCGCGCAATCCGGAGATTCTAAAAGCATTGCAGCAGGCACTGGAGGACAGCGGTGTGAGCGGCGTGCCCGTGATGACGACCGATGCGCTCGGTGTGCCGCCAAGCCAGGTCGAGCCGCTCGCGTTCGCGTGGCTGGCGATGCGCTGCATCGCGCGGCTGCCGGGCAATTTGCCGGCCGTCACCGGCGCGGCCGCCGAACGCGTGCTCGGCGCCATTTACCCGCGCTGATTGCACCCGGCGTCGCGATCCGCGCGGGCAATAAAAAACGGGGCCGAGGCCCCGTTTTTTTGTCGCCTGACTAACGTCGATCAAACCGAGAACGACGAGCCACAACCACAGGTGGTCGTAGCGTTAGGGTTCTTGATGACGAATTGCGCGCCGTTGATGTCGTCCTTGTAGTCGATCTCCGCGCCGACCAGGTACTGGTAGCTCATCGAGTCGATCAGCAGCTGGACGCCGCTCTTGTTCATGACGGTGTCGTCTTCGTTGACGGCTTCGTCGAATGTGAAACCGTACTGAAAGCCCGAGCAGCCGCCGCCCTGCACGAAAACGCGCAGTTTGAGGTCCGCATTGCCTTCTTCTTCGATCAGTTGCTTGACCTTGTCAGCCGCTGCGTCGGTAAAAACGAAGGGGGCGGGCATCTCGGTCACGGGTGTATCGGTGACTGCGTTCATTCGAACTCTCCAAAAAGCTTCTAGCCGCTATTGTAGGGCTGATCTGAATATCGTGCTGAAGCCCACAAAATCAATGGGTTCTTCCCGCGACATCGGCGGACGGCGCGAAAGTCGCCACCAGCCAGCGCGAACGGAAAAAAACACTGCTCCGGCGACGAATCCGCTGCCGCCAGCCCGAGCCTCGAAGCCATAACTCGAAGGCATAAGCCATAAAAAAAGCCGCCTTCGCGAAAGCGTTGGCGGCTTTTGCAGCGCACCGGCCCTGGAGCCGGTTCGCACCCGAAACGATTAACGCTTCGAGAATTGCTTCCTGCGACGTGCCTTGTGGAAACCGACCTTCTTACGTTCCACTTCACGCGCGTCACGCGTGACGAAGCCTGCGTGCGACAGTTGCGGCTTCAGCGTTGCGTCGTAGTCCATCAGCGCGCGGGTGATGCCGTGGCGAACCGCACCGGCTTGACCCGTTTCACCGCCACCCGTCACGTTGACCTTGATGTCGAACGTAGCGCCGTGGTTCGTGAGTTCCAGCGGTTGACGCACGATCATCAGCGACGTTTCGCGCGAGAAGTAATCGGCGATGGGCTTGCCGTTCACAACGATGTCGCCCTTGCCTGCCTTGATGAACACCCGTGCGACGGCGCTCTTGCGGCGGCCCGTGCCGTAATTCCAGTTACCGATCATGTGGGCTCCCCTTAGATCTCGAGCGCTTTCGGCTGTTGCGCCGAATGCGGGTGCGTTGCTTCAGCGTAGACCTTCAGCTTCTTGATCATCGCGTAGCCGAGCGGGCCCTTCGGCAGCATGCCCTTGACCGCTTTCTCGAGCGCGCGGCCCGGGAAGCGTTCCTGCATCTTGCCGAACGTCGTTTCATAGATACCGCCCGGGTAACCCGAGTGGCGATAGTACTTCTTGTCAGTAGCCTTGTTGCCCGTGACCTTCAGCTTGCCGGCGTTGATAACGATGATGAAATCACCGGTGTCGACGTGGGGAGTGAATTCAGGCTTGTGCTTGCCGCGAAGACGGTGTGCCACTTCGCTGGCGACACGCCCGAGAACCTTATCCGTCGCGTCAATCACGTACCATTCGCGCGTCACCTCATGGGCTTTTGCGGAAAACGTCTTCATGATCGATCCAAAAAAATTGCTGCGCCCAATGTGTTTTTTCCTGCTTGTAGTGTGCGCATCGAGGCGCGTGCAGGCTCTCCCTGGTTCTTCCTCCGCGGGCGCGGATGCGGAAAAGCCCTGAATTATAAAGGAATTTGCGACGGCAAGTCAAAACGTGCGGGGTTATGCGACTCGGCGCCGTCGGTAGGCCATTCGACGAGGGCCATTTCGCGCCCTCTGACCGCCTGAAATCGAGCGTCATTTCGACAAGCGCACGCTACCACAGAGGCTAAAACGGGCGAAAAAAAACCCGAACGAGCGGTTCGGGTTTAATCCACCAAAGGAGGAGGTGGAGGAGACAGCGGAGGTTGCAAACTGCTGCAACCGATGAAGCAATTATATGAGGCTCGCTTGTGCGACGCAAGAATATTTGCATTACGAAATGCGTTTTCATAATGTGGTTAGCGACCGTAAACGTCGAACAATGCAAAATTTCCTTTTAAATCAATTACTCGATCCTTCGAAGCCAACGGGTCACTCGAAGCCTATCTAGAGTAAAAACCCTAAATTCATTGGGGCATTCCCGAATCGGCTGAACATGCGGCACCGCAACACACAAGCCGCTATCCGGCATAATTTTCGCCGAAAGTCGCCTCGGACGAATCCGCAGGCGTCGGGCTACAATGCCGTCTCGATATTGCGAAGCGCGGTGGAGCACAGCATGGAATGCAAAGTAAGCTGGATGGGGCAAGACGGGATGGCGTTCGCGGCCGAGACGGGCAGCGGTCATCTGGTCGCGATGGACGGCGCGCCTGAAGGCGGCGGTCGCAATCTCGCGCCGCGTCCGATGGAAATGGTTCTGCTCGGCACAGGCGGCTGCACCGCCTACGACGTTGTGATGATCCTGAAGAAGAGCCGCCAGGAAATCGCCGGTTGCTCGGTGACGCTCAAGGCCGAACGCGCCAGCGAAGATCCGAAGGTGTTCACCAAGATCCACTTCCACTTCACCGTGACCGGCAAAAATCTGAACCCGGCCACCGTGGAGCGCGCAATCAATCTGTCGCACGATAAATACTGCTCGGCCTCGATCATGATCGCGAAAACCGCCGAGCTGACACACTCGTTCGACATCGTCGCGAGCTGAGCGCGGCGATTGGCAGCTGCAGCGCGCGGCGCCGCGGCAACCGCGATACGAGGGCCACACGAACGCAATACGAGCGTCCAAAATACGCGCACCAAATGAAAATGCCGGCGTCCTCGCGGACGCCGGCATTTCTTGTTTAAGTGGCAAAGCAGGCCGATAAGCCGGATTCTGTGCACGCGCAACATCCGAAAACGCGACGCGCGTGGCAGCCATTCCTCTAGGCGCGCCATTACTGACGCGCTCAAGCTTCCTACCCGCAGACGAGACGGGGGCCCCGTCCTGCATCTCGAAGATGCGCGCCTGCCTACTTGGAATTGCTCCGGGTGGAGGTTACCGTGCCGGTCTGCCTTGCAGCAGCCGCGGTGCGCTCTTACCGCACCGTTTCACCCTTACCTGATCCCGGCTTGCGCCGGGCCATCGGCGGTTTGCTTTCTGTTGCCCTGTTCCGCGTGTTGCCACGGATGGCCGTTAGCCATCACCCTGCCCTGTGGAGTCCGGACTTTCCTCGCCCTCGTTGGCCGAAGCCGCCGAGGCCGCGACTGCCTAGCCTGCTTTGCTGCGGCGGATTTTAACACCTGCAGGGCCGGCGAGCCTCCGCGTCGGCCGAAATAGCCGAATGGCAAGGGGAGAAAGCAATGGGATGTGAACGATCCGCCGTAGTGGACACGGGCAACGAGTCTCGCTGAAAACCCCTCGGCCTGTTCTAGCGGCTGCGCCGCCCCGCGCGAAAGACCGACGCGTCGTCGTAAAACGCGGGCGATTCGTTCTCGGGCCACCAGCCCGGAATGCCCAGCACCGGAAGCGGCGCAAACATGCGGCTCGTCAGCGCTTCGGTGTCGAGCAGCGCCGTGCTGACCGATTCATCCAGCCAGGCATCGCGCGCAGCAGCGTCCCATTCGAAATACGCGGCCGGCACATCGACGATCCACGCATGCCCCGTGCAAGCCTTGAACGGCGCGATCAGCTTTTCCAGCAGCGCGTGACCGAAGCAGCGCACTTCGCAACTCGCCCCCCACGCATCACGCCGGGCCACCAGCAGCGTCTGCCAGTCGAAGCCGCGTAGCGCCGCACTCAATACGGGATCGGCACAGGCGAACAGCAACGCGTTCTCGTCGAACAAGGTCAGCGTGTCGCGCACGCCGCCACGGGTCGGACCGACGCCCAGCACGTCGATCGCCGCGGATTGCCGCACATTCAACGCCGCCTTGATGCGCGGAAACGCAAACCACACCGAGCCGTTGAAGAAGTCGTGCAAATTGTGACGCGTCGGCACGCAGCCGGTCGACGCGATATGCGCCTCGTACGCCGCGCCGGCCGGCAGATCGTCCTGCGCGATGAACGCGAGGCGCTGACCGCGCCCCGTGGTCTGCCGCATCTCGGTGGCGTCGGCATTCATTTCGGCGAGCAAGGCCGTGTAGCTCGTCAGCGCGGCCTGCTGCCAGCGTTGGCCGCGCCCGGCAAACTGCGCGAACCATGGCTTCGACCAGTCGATCGCGGCAAAGCCCAGCTGCGCCCTTGCCTCTGCGTCCACCGCCTCGTGCCCCGTCTCAGGCGGCTGCATCGAACCGATGCCTCAAACCAGACGCCAGCCAATCGACTCGCCGCCGCGCAGCGGCACGACCGGCGTATCGCCGACAGGCAATTCAGCCGGCAGCGTCCATTCCTCGCGACGCAGCGTAATTTTCTCCGCGTTGCGCGGCAGGCCGTAGAAATCCGCGCCGAAGAAGCTCGCGAAACCTTCGAGCTTGTCGAGCGCACCGGCGTTGTCGAATGCCTCGGTGTACAGCTCGACCGCGTGCAACGCCGTATAGCAGCCCGCGCAACCGCACGCATGCTCCTTCAAGCCCTTCGGATGCGGCGCGCTGTCGGTGCCGAGGAAGAAGCGCGGATTGCCCGACGTCGCCGCCTCGACCAACGCCACGCGATGCGTCTCACGCTTCAACACGGGCAAGCAGTAATAATGCGGGCGAATACCGCCCTGGAAGATCGCATTGCGGTTGTATAGCAGATGGTGCGCGGTGATCGTCGCGCCGAGCAGCTCAGGCGCCGCACCGGCTTCGCGGATGTAGTCAACTGCGTCCTTCGTCGTGATGTGCTCGAACACCACCTTGAGCGCCGGGAACGCGCGGCGCAACGGCGTCATCACGCGGTCGATGAACACCTTCTCGCGGTCGAACAGGTCAATCGACGAGTCGGTCACTTCGCCGTGCACCAGCAGCGGCATACCCACTTCCTGCATCGCTTCGAGCGTTTTCGCGCACTTCATGATGTCGGTGACGCCCGCGTCCGAGTTGGTCGTGGCCCCCGCCGGATACAGCTTTACGCCGTGCACGAAACCGCTCTCTCGGGCGCGGCGGATCTCGTCGGGCGGCGTGTTGTCGGTCAGGTACAACGTCATCAGCGGTTCGAATTTCACACCATCAGGAATCGCGGCGACGATCCGCTCGCGGTACGCCTGCGCCATCGCGGTAGTCGTGACCGGCGGCTTCAGGTTCGGCATGATGATCGCGCGGCCGAACTGGCGCGCGGTGTCCGGCAGCACGGCGGCCAGCATCGCGCCGTCGCGAACGTGCAGGTGCCAGTCGTCGGGACGGGCGAGCGTGATGGAGTCGGGGGAAACGTTGGAAGCGGTCATGGCGAAAGGGGAACGAGACTCGGCGGCAATAGCCAATCGACCCGGGTCAAACCGCCATATAGCGGCCCAAACACACGTCAATTTTGCTATTTGGCGTTTCTGGCTCGGTGATATGCTTGGAAAATCATCATTGTAACGGCTCGCCCCGTTCACAGGCTTACCCGCAACATGTGCCAACTTCTCGGAATGAACTGCGCCGCGCCAACGGACGTCACGTTCTCGTTCACCGGCTTTGCGGCGCGCGGCGGCGTCACAGATCATCATGCCGACGGCTGGGGCATCGCCTTCTTTGAAGATAAAGCCTGCCGTCTGTTCATCGACCATCAATCGTCGGCCACCTCGCCGATCGCCGAGATGGTCAAGCGCTACCCTATCAAATCGAAGAACACGATCGCGCACATCCGCAAGGCGACGCAAGGACATATCCTGCTCGAAAACTGCCACCCGTTCATGCGCGAACTGTGGGGGCGTCACTGGATCTTCGCGCACAACGGCGATCTGAAAGACTATGCGCCGCAACTGTCGGGCGTTTATCAGCCGGTCGGCACGACCGACAGCGAGCTCGCTTTCTGCGCGCTACTGGAAGGTTTGCGCAAGGCGTTTCCGGACGCGCAGCAACCACCGCTTGAAGACCTGTTCGCCGCGCTCGAAACCCTCACGCGCGAAATCACGCAGTTCGGCGTGTTCAATTTCCTGATGTCGAACGGCCAGGCGCTGTTCGCGCATTGCTCGACGCATCTGCATTACATCGTGCGGCGCTGGCCGTTTTCCACCGCGCACCTGGTCGATGCGGACGTGTCGATCGACTTCGCCAAGTACACGACGCCGGAAGACCGCGTCGCGGTGATAGCGACCAAGCCGTTGACCGACAACGAAGTCTGGACCGCATTCGAGCCGGGCGATCTGATGATGTTCCAGCATGGCGAAGTGATCGGCCGCATCAACGTGCCGGTGCCGGCATCGGTGCTCGAAAAGCTACGCAATCCCGCGCTGGATGCGTCGGCGTCGGCCACGACGATCGCGGCGTCGACTGCACCCGCCGTGATGGCCGACAGCGAATCCGACCTCGAAGCGGCCGACGACGCGGCAGCTTTCGAATCCTGACAACGCTACGCGTCGCCTTCGCGCACCCGACCGGATAAACCAACCGCCGGCGAACAAAAAAGCCGCTCCCAGGAGCGGCTTTCTTTCGTTCACGCCAGCCCCCCAAAGCGCCGGCCGTGCAACATCCTCAGTGCAGGATCTTTGCCAGGAAATCCTTCGCGCGATCCGACTTCGGATTGGCGAAGAAGTCTTCCTTGCGGTCGTCTTCGACGATCAAGCCCTTGTCCATGAAGATCACGCGGTGCGCGACCTTCTTCGCAAAGCCCATTTCGTGCGTCACGCACATCATGGTCATGCCTTCCTGCGCGAGTTCGACCATCACGTCGAGCACTTCGTTGATCATTTCCGGGTCGAGCGCCGAAGTGGGCTCGTCGAACAGCATCGCGATGGGGTCCATCGACAACGCACGCGCAATCGCCACGCGCTGCTGCTGACCGCCCGACAACTGTCCCGGAAACTTGTCCGCATGCGCGCGCAAGCCGACGCGATCGAGCAGCTTCAGCCCTTTCGCGGTGGCTTCGTCGTTCGAGCGGCCGAGCACCTTCATCTGCGCGAGCGTCAGGTTCTGCACGATCGACAGATGCGGAAACAGCTCGAAGTGCTGGAACACCATGCCGACCTTCGAACGCAGCTTCGACAGATTGGTTTTCTTGTCGGTCAGCGACTGGCCGTTGATGACGATCTCGCCCTTCTGGAACGGCTCGAGGCCGTTGACGGTCTTGATCAGCGTGGACTTGCCCGAGCCCGACGGCCCGCACACCACCACCACTTCACCTTTTTTGACTTCCGTCGTGCAGTCGGTCAGCACCTGGAACTGACCGTACCACTTCGAAACATTCTTGATAGAGATCATCTTGCGACCTTTTTCTGAAGACCTTTGACGAGGCTCGACGCGACCACACAGATCACGAAATAACACGCGCCCGCGAACAGTACCATCTCGACATTCGTACCGTCACGATCGCCAATATTCGTGGCGGTGCGGAAGAAGTCGGCGAGGCTGATCACGTAGACGAGCGACGTGTCCTGAAACAGCACGATACCCTGCGTGAGCAGCAGCGGCACCATCGCGCGGAACGCCTGCGGCAGCACGATCAGGCGCATCGACTGCGCGTAGGTCATGCCGAGCGCGAACGCCGCGTTGACCTGGCCGCGCGGCACCGATTGAATGCCGGCGCGGATGATCTCCGAATAGTACGCCGCCTCGAACAGCGAGAAAGCGACCATTGCCGACGCGAGGCGAATGTCGATATCCGGCGACAGGCCGAGCACGTTTTGCAGCACCTGCGGCACGATCAGGAAGAACCACAGCAGCACCATCACCAGCGGGATCGAACGGAAGATCGTCACGTAACCCTTCGCGAACCACTCGAAGGGTTTGAACGACGACAGCCGCAGCATCGCGAGAATGGTGCCCCAGACGATCCCGAACACGATCGCGATCAACGTGATCTTGAGGGTGACGATGGCGCCGGTCCACAGCGTAGGCAGTGCGCCCGGAATACCGCTCCAGTCGAAATGGTGCATCACTTGCCTCCGATATAGCCGGGCAACCGGGTTTTCGCTTCGACCCAGCGCATCAGTTGCATCACCACCAGGTTGATCAGCATGTACGCCACCGTGACCGCGATGAACGACTCATAGGTCTGCGACGTGTAGTCGACCAGCTGGCGCGCCTGCGCGGACAGATCCAGCAGACCGATCGTCGACGCGACCGCCGAGTTCTTGAAGATGTTCAGAAATTCGGACGTGAGCGGCGGCACGATGATCCGGTACGCGACCGGCAGCAGCACATAGCGGTACGTCTGCCATTGCGTGAAGCCCACCGCGAGCCCCGCGGCGCGCTGGCCGTGCGGCAACGCGTTGATGCCCGAGCGCACCTGCTCGCACACGCGCGCTGAGGTGAACAGTCCGAGACAGATAATCGACGACGAGAAGAACTGCGCGCCCGGCGGCAGTTGCTTGAACCAGTTGCCCATCGACACGGGCAGCAGCTCCGGTATCACCAGATACCAGATGAAGAACTGCACGATCAGCGGGATGTTACGGAAAATCGCGACGTAGACCGTGCCGATGCCCGACGCCCATTTGTTCGGCACCGTACGCAGCACCCCAAAAAGCGAGCCGACGATCAGCGCGATCACCCATGCCGACAACGACACGGTAATCGTCACCCAGAGGCCCGAGAACAACCAGCCCAGATAGGTGGTCGGCTCGCCGGTGGAGACCGGACTCAGCAGAATGCCCCAGTTCCAGTGATATGACATGACCAAGACTCCAGCAAAAAGAAACGGAAGAAGCGCGTGGCCCCTTCCGTTCCGTTCAGCGTTTCAAAAAAACAGCTAAGGTTTAATCGATTGCCTTGTCATTCGGATTCTTGAAGAGCGCCTTCATGTCGTCGCTTTGCGGGAAGTTCAGGTTCAGGCCCTTCGGCGGAATCGGCGATTCGAACCACTTCTTGTAGATCTGATCGGCTTCGCCCGAGAGTTGCACCTTGGCGATTGCTTCGTCGGCGACCTTCTTGAACTCCGGATCGTTCTTGCGCAGCATGCAGCCGTAGGCTTCACGCGATTGCGGCGCGCCGACGATCACGAAATCGTTCGGGTTGTTCGACTTCGCGCGTTCGCCCGCGAGCAATGCGTCGTCCATCATGAACGCCGCTGCACGGCCCGTGGACAGCGTCAGGAACGACTCGCCATGGTCCTTCGCGCTGATGATGTTCATGCCCATGCTCTTGTCCTGGTTCATCTTGCGAAGCAGGCGCTCGGAGGTGGTGCCGGCGGTCGTGACGACCGTCTTGCCCTTCAGGTCGGGCCAGTCCTTGATGCCGGAGTCTTTCTTGGTCATCAGGCGCGTGCCGATCACGAAGATGGTGTTCGTGAACGCGGCCTGCTGCTGGCGTTCCAGGTTGTTCGTGGTGGAACCGCATTCGATGTCCACGGTGCCGTTCTGCACCAGAGGAATGCGGTTTTGCGACGTGACCGGCGTCAGCTTGACCTTCAGGTTAGGCATGTTCAGCTTCTGCTTGACAGCCTCAACGACCTTCATCGCGTACTCTTGCGAATAGCCGATGACGTTCTGCTTGTCGTCGTAGTACGAAAACGGGATCGACGATTCGCGATGGCCCAGCGAAATGACGCCCGTGTCCTTGATCTTTTTCAGCGTACCCGCGTCTTGCGCGTGCGCGCCGACCGTGAACAGTCCGAGAGTCGCGAGTAGCAGCGCAGCTTTTTTAACCTTCATGTTGTGATCTCCTAGGCAAGAACCGGCGCCAGTTTAGCAAAGTAATTATTCTGAAAGTATGGCTATAAACCATGCTGTTGCGCGCGCGCCGCTAAGGGCGCGCGGCGCTCGAAACCTGTCCTCGGACTTTTTTCACATACGCAAAGGCGGGCGGCATCGATCCGATGCCGTCCGCCGGGTACGACACGCAGTCTTGTGGACCGCGTTCAGGCAAGAATTGCCGGCGAATCCGCAGAGTAGCGCAGCCGCCGTTCAAACAAAAATCAGGGATACAGACCGCGCATTTCGCGCGCTTGCAAAATCCGCTTACAAGCAACGATGAACGCCGCCGTGCGCACCGACACGTTCTGCTCGCTCGACACCTGCCACACCGCGGCAAACGCCTCGCGCATCACGCGCTCCAGGCGCTGGTTGATCTCGTCCTCGGTCCAGAAGAAGCTGGAGAAGTCCTGCACCCATTCGAAGTACGACACCGTAACGCCACCCGCATTGGCCACTACGTCCGGAATCACGAGGATACCGCGATCGTGCAGGATGTCGTCCGCTGCGGTGGTGGTCGGGCCGTTGGCGCCTTCCACGACGATCTTCGTCTTGATCTTTCCGGCGTTCTTTTCGGTGATCTGATTTTCCAGCGCAGCCGGAATCAGGATGTCCGATTCGATCGTCCAGAACTCTTCATTGGTCACCGGATCTGCTTCCGGGAAGCCGCCCACGCCACCCGTCTTCGCGACGTGCTCGAGCAGCGCGCCCGCGTCGATGCCGGTCGATTTGTACAGCGAGCCGGTGTGATCCTGCACCGCGACCACCGTCGCGCCCGCTTCCTGGAACAGCCGCGCGGCAATCCCGCCGACGTTGCCGAAGCCTTGCACGGCGATGCGCGCGCCTTCGATATCGAAGCCGATGCGGCGTGCCGCCTCGCAACCGACCACGAACACGCCGCGGCCCGTCGCCTCGCGGCGGCCCAGCGAACCGCCTAGCGTGATCGGCTTGCCGGTCACGACGCCGGTGGCCGTTTGGCCCTGGTTCATCGAGTACGTGTCCATCATCCACGCCATGATCTGCTCGTTCGTGTTCACGTCCGGCGCGGGGATGTCGGTATTCGGTCCGATGATGATGCCGATTTCGCTGGTGTAGCGGCGCGTCATGCGCTCCAGTTCGCCACGCGACAGCGTGCGCGGATCGACGCGGATACCGCCCTTCGCGCCGCCGTACGGCACGTTGACCGCCGCGTTCTTCACCGACATCCACGCGGACAGCGCCATCACTTCGGACAGCGTCACATCCTGGTGATAACGCACGCCGCCCTTGCCCGGACCGCGCGACACGTTGTGCTGCACGCGATAGCCTTCGAAGTGAGCGACGGTGCCGTTATCGAGTTCGATGGGCACGTCGACGATCAGAATGCGCTTCGGGCGCTTGAGGGTTTCGAGCCAGCGGGACAGCGAGCCGAGGTACGGCGCGACGCGGTCGACCTGGCGCAGGTAGTTGCCCCAGGGGCCGAGGTCTTCGCTATTGAGGTAAGACGGAACCGACTGCAACGTTGATGCGGATTGGGCAACTTGCTGCTGGGAAGACATGAACGCTCCGGCGTTGATCGAATACGTGCATTGTCGAAAAACGCCGTTTTGAAATCCAATGCCGTTTCCTTATCCGATTATGTTTTTTTTGCATAACCTTATGGAAGCTGCAAATTCGCGTCGTGGCAACGCAGGTTTTTTTATGCCGCGTCCTGTCCCAGTTCTTCCGACACGACCTCCCACAACTGCCGCACCAGCACCTGGCGCGCGTCGTCGCTTTTCGCCGCGAGCTTGTCGCGGTACAGGCGAATCTCCATGCTCAGTGTCAGTTGCCCTTCGGGCGTGCCGCGCATCGCGCGATCGAGGCGGATCAGCTTGCCGTCGGCGACCGCGTCTTCCACCGCGCTGTGCGGCAAAAAGGCGATGCCGTGGCCGGCCAGCGCCATCGCTTTCAGCCCTTCGGCCATGTCGGTTTCATAGAGCCGGTCGAGGTACAGGCGCTCCGGCGCGTTGGCGAGGATCACCTCGGTCATGCGTCCGAGATACGCGTTGGGCGTGTAGGACAGATACGGCGCGGGTGCCTCGGCCGTGCCCGGCAGCGTATGACGCGGCCGGCCGGCACGGCCCGGCGCCGAGAACGGGCTGATCGGCTCGTTGCCGAGCGTCAGCATGTCGTAGCGGGCCGGATCGAGCGCGACCGGGTGACTGGGATGGTGATAGCCCATCATCAGATCACAGCCGCCCTCCACCAGCGACAACGCCGCGTCGTGCACGTTCAGCGCCCGCAGCCGCGTATGGATCGGGCCCATCTGCGCTTCGATGCGTTGCAGCCAGCGCGGAAAGTACGTCAGCGACAGCGTGTGCGGCACCGCGAACTCGATGGTCGCCTGCGGCGTCGCCGTATGGCCGCGCAGCAGCGCGCGGGCCTCGTGGAACTGCGACAGCATCGCGAGCGCCTGCTCGTTGAACACCTGTCCGGCCGCCGTGAGCCGCGTCGGATAAACCGAACGGTCGATCAGTTCCGTGCCGAGCCAGGCTTCGAGCGCCTGGATGCGGCGCGAAAACGCCGGCTGCGTGACGTGACGCAATTCGGCCGAGCGGCTGAAACTACGCGTTTCCGCGAGCGAAACGAAGTCTTCGAGCCATTTCAGTTCCATGCGGGGTGTGCTGCCGGGCGGGAGGAGGAAGTCAGCATTCTAAGCGGGCGCGCAGGCGGCGTGACGCGTTCAGGCAGTTGCGGATCGCGGACCGGCTGCCAAGGGGACGCATGCCTGCCTGGCAGCCACGCGCACCGCGAAATCACGGCCCGAACCGGCAGCCACGCGCACAGTGGTAAAATTCGCGGTTCCCTCCGTTCCCGATCCGCTCTCTGAGCGCTCAACGCTTCGACCCGGTCCCCATCATGTCCGACACCCGCCCCGACACCCTGTTCGCGCTGAACGCGCTCTCCCCGCTCGACGGCCGTTACGCGTCGAAAACCGAAGCCCTGCGCGACTGGCTCTCGGAAGCCGCTTTCATGCGTAATCGCGTGACGGTCGAGATCCATTGGCTGATCGCGCTATCGCGTGCGGGCTTCGCCGAAGTGCCGCGTTTTTCCGAAGCGTCCGAGCAATTCCTGCTGCAACTGGCCGAGCGCTTCACCGCGCACGACGCGGCGCGCATCAAGGAAATCGAACGCGTGACGAATCACGACGTGAAAGCGGTCGAGTACTGGCTGAAGGAATCGGTCAAGGGGCAGGAAGAACTGGAACGCGCGAGCGAGTTCATCCACTTCGCGTGCACGTCGGAAGACATCAACAACACGTCGCACGGCCTGATGCTGGCCGGCGCCCGCGAACACGTGATCCTGCCGGCGCTGCGCTCGGTGCATCAGCGCCTCGTCGCGCTGGCTCACGCGCACGCCGAACAGCCGATGCTGTCGCGCACGCACGGCCAGCCGGCCAGCCCGACCACCCTCGGCAAGGAAATCGCCAACGTCGCAGCGCGCCTCGAACGCGCGATCGACCGTGTCGCGAAGGTCGAACTGCTCGGCAAGATGAACGGCGCGGTGGGCAATTTCAATGCGCACCTGTCCGCGTATCCGGAGTTCGACTGGGAAGCGTTCTCGCGCGAAGTGGTCGAACAGCGCCTGAAGCTCACCTTCAATCCGTACACGATCCAGATCGAGCCGCACGATTACATGGCCGAACTGTTCGACGCCGTGTCGCGCGCCAACACGATCCTGCTGGATCTGGACCGCGATGTGTGGGGCTACATCTCGGTCGGCTACTTCAAGCAGCGCACCAAGGCGGGTGAAATCGGCTCGTCGACGATGCCGCACAAGGTCAACCCGATCGACTTCGAAAACTCCGAAGGCAACCTGGGTCTCGCGAACGCGACGCTGCGCCATCTGGCCGACAAGCTGCCGGTGTCGCGCTGGCAGCGCGACCTGACCGACTCGACGGTGCTGCGCAACATGGGCGTCGCATTCGGGTACTCGCTGCTCGCGTACGACTCGCTGATCCGCGGTCTCGACAAGCTCGAAGTGAACGCCCAGCGTCTGAACGAAGACCTCGACAACTGCTGGGAAGTGCTGGCCGAGCCGGTGCAAACGGTGATGCGCCGTTACGGTATCGAAAACCCTTACGAGCAGTTGAAGGAACTGACGCGCGGCAAGGGCATCACGCGTGAAGCGCTGCAAAGCTTTGTAGGCGGCCTTGCGATTCCGCAAGACGCGAAAGATCGTTTGCTCGCGATGACGCCGGCTTCGTACATCGGCAAGGCAGTCGAACTGGCGAAGCGCATCGCTTGATTCCCCGCTTGATGCACGCCTGCCTCGCTCCCTACGAGGCAGGCGTTAAAAAGCCGCTCCGAGGAGCGGCTTTTCTTCGTCCCGACAACGACAAGCGAACTAGCTAGCGGACACTCACCGCTCGCCAACCTGCTTCAACACATCGTCGACGATCTCTTCCGGCGACAGTTCGATGCTCACCGTAATCGCTTCATCCGCGCCCGGTTCTTCCAGCGTGTCGAGCTGGCTTTGCAGCAACGACGGATCGAAGAAATGGCCGGTGCGGGTGGTCAGACGCCCCTCGAGCACCTCGCGCGAACCCTTCAGGTAGACGAAGCACACGTCCTTGTCGCCAGCACGCAGGATATCGCGATACGAGCGCTTGAGCGACGAACACGTGAACACCGCCGTCTCGCCCGCCTTCTGCTTTTCTTCGATCGCGGCGCGGATGGTTCTCAGCCACGGCCAACGGTCTTCGTCGGAGAGCGGAATGCCGTGGTGCATCTTCTCCTTGTTGGCGGCGCTGTGAAACGCATCGCCGTCGGTGAACGCGCAGTGCAGGCGCTCCGCCAGCATTTCGCCAATTCTCGTCTTGCCGGCGCCCGACACGCCCATTGCGATCAGAATCATCAAAAACTCCTTACTTCCTTACAGGACCGCCGCGAGCGCGAAGGTCAAGCCCAAACCCATCAGCGAGATGATGGTCTCGAGGAGCGACCATGTCTTGAAGGTCTGCCCCACCGTCATACCGAAGTACTCCTTGATCAGCCAGAAGCCGCCGTCGTTCACGTGCGAGAAGATCAGCGAGCCCGAGCCGGTGGCGAGCACCAGCAACTCCGGCTTGACCTGCACCGCGCCCGCCGCCGCGATCGGCGCGACGATGCCGCAGGCGGTGGTCATCGCGACCGTGGCCGAACCGGTCGCAAGACGGATCAGCGCCGCGACGAGCCAGCCGAACAGCAGCGGCGACATGTGCACCGAGGTCGCCACGTTGACGATTTCCTTCGAAATGCCGCTATCCATCAGCACGCGGCCGAAACCGCCGCCCGCGCCGACGATCAACGTAATACCCGCGATCGGCGCAAGACAATCACCGCAGAACTTCTGGATCTGCTCGCGCGTAAAGCCGCGGCTTGCGCCGAAGGTCCAGAAGCTGACCAGCACGGCCGTCAACAGCGCGACGTCCGAGTTGCCGAAGAAGCGCAGCAGATCGTTCGGCAGGGTCTTCGGCGTGGAGATCAGATCGGCCCAGCTGCCGATCAGCATCAGAATCACCGGCAAGAGGATCGTGAACAGCGTGATGCCGAAGCTCGGCAATTCGCGCTTCGGCGCCTTGCTTGCCGCGCCGTTTTTCGCGTCACTGCCGTTGCCGTCAGCGTGGCCCAAGAATTGCGCGGCGAGCGCGTTTTCCTTCGGCAGTTGGATATAGCGGCTGACGAGCAGCGCGAACAGGGGACCGGCGACGATCGCAGTCGGAACACCGACGATCAATCCATAGGCAATGGTCCTGCCGATATCCGCGTGATACGCCTGCACCGCGAGCATCGCGGCCGGGTGCGGCGGCAGCAGCCCGTGCACGACGGACAGACCCGCGACCATCGGCAAGCCGACCAGCAGCAGCGATTTGTTGGTGCGCTTCGCGACGTTGAACGCGATCGGAATCAGCAGCACGAAACCGACTTCGAAGAACACCGGCAAGCCGACGATGATCGCGACGACCATCATCGCCCAGTGGATGTTCTTCTCACCGAAGAAGTCGATCAACGTGGTGGCGATGCGCTCGGCGCCGCCCGATTCGGCCATCATCTTGCCGAGCATCGTGCCGAGGCCGACCACGACCGCGATGTGCCCAAGCGTGTTGCCGTTGCCCGTTTCGAACGATTTGACGATGGTGGCCATCGGCATGCCGGCGACGAGGCCGAGCAGCAGCGACACCATGATGAGAACGAGGAACGGATAAACCTTGTAGCGCGTGATCAGCAAGATCAGCAAGGCGATGGCGATCACCGCGTAAACCAGCAGCATGCTGCCGTGGACAGCTTCCATGAAGCTCCTCCTTTGCGTTATTGATTGTAAGTGCGGAATCCGGCCCAGCACGGTGTCTCACGGCGACCTGCGCTGCGCCGAAAACCCGGCTGACTGCGCGGACGCTGAATTTTACTGTTTGTTTCCTGAAAGCGCCCGTTAATCCGTAGCGCAAATCGCAAAGAAGCCTCGGCGCGACAGCCTGAGCGGCTGTATCGGCGAGGCTCCTGGTAGGACCTTGATCGTGTGACTTGAAGTGGCCGGGCTCTTAGTGCGCGGGCGCGGCCAGCTGACTGGCGGCACGCGCCAGACGCGTGACCTCGGCCCAGTTCTGCGCGGCCAGCGCGGCCTTCGGCGTGAGCCACGACCCCCCGACGCACACCACGTTCGGCAACGACAGGAAAGTCGTCGCCGTTTCGGCCGTGACGCCGCCGGTCGGGCAGAACTTCAGCGCCGGGAACGGGCCCTGGAACGCTTGCAGCATCGGCACGCCGCCGGCTTGCTGCGCCGGGAAAAACTTCACGATCTCATAGCCGAGTTCCAGCGCCACGATGATGTCGGTGGGCGTCATCACACCCGGCAGCAGCGGCAAGCCCGCGTCCTGCGCGGCCTTGTGGATCTCTTTGGTCAGGCCCGGCGACACGCCGAACTGCGCGCCCGCTTTCTTCGCCTGTGCGCAGTGCTCGGGCTTCGTGATCGTGCCGACGCCGACCACGATGTCGTCGGCCAACTGGCTGGCGCGCTCGATCGCTTCCAGGCCGGCTGCGGTGCGCAGCGTGATTTCCAGCACCTTCACGCCGCCCGCGTGCAACGCGCGCGACACGTGTTCGCCCTGTTCGACCGAGTCGAACGCGAGCACCGGAATCACGGGGCCGAGGCGCACGATATCGCTTACTGTTTTCGACGTCATATCAGACTCCTTGTTTCTGCAGCACTTAGCTGGCTTGAGTGGTGCTTGTGTGTTTGTCGCTATGCGCTTTGGCCGCTGCGCCGTGGTGCGTTGCGTGCTGACCGGTGTGCAGGTCAGCGTGTTCGCCCACCATCTTGCCGAACACCGACGCGCCCTGCTCCGCCGGCGCCGCCGCCGCGCGGAACACGCCGAACAGCTCGCGGCCGAAGCCGACTTCGTTTTCCGCCTGATGCTTCGGCTCGGCGTTCGGCCGGGCCGTCCATTCGGCCGCGTCGATCTCGATGTCGAGCACGCCCGCTTCGGCGTCGATCACCAGCGTGTCGCCGGTGCGCACCTTGCCGATCGGGCCTTGCAGCAACGCTTCCGGCGACAGGTGGATCACCGCCGGCACCTTGCCCGACGCGCCCGACATGCGGCCGTCCGTGACCAGCGCCACATGGAAACCTTGATCCTGCAACACACCGAGCAACGGCGTCAAACGATGCAGCTCGGGCATGCCGTTTGCGCGCGCGCCCTGGAAGCGCACCACGGCAATGAAATCGCGCTTCAGTTCGCCCTTGTCGAAAGCCTCCTGCACCGCTTCCTGCGAATCGAACACGATCGCCGGCGCCTTCACCTTGCGATGCTGCGCCGCGACCGCCGAAATCTTGATCACGCCGCGGCCGAGCTTGCCCTGCATCAGACGCAAGCCGCCGTCCGGCTGGAACGGCTCCTTGATGGCGCGCAGCACCGCTGTGTCTTCGCTCGCTTGCGCGCCCGGCACCCATTGCAGCTTGCCGTCGATCAGCTTCGGCTCTTCGGTGTAATGCTTCAAACCCTTGCCCGCGACCGTGTTCACGTCGTCGTGCAGCAAGCCGCCTTCCAGCAGGTTGCGCACGAGGAACGCGACGCCGCCGGCCGCGTGGAAGTGATTCACGTCGGCCTTGCCGTTCGGATAGATCTTCGCGAGCAGCGGCACCACTTGCGACAACGCGTCGAAGTCGTCCCAGTCGATCACGATGCCCGCCGCACGCGCGATCGCGACCAGATGCAACGTGTGGTTAGTCGAGCCGCCCGTCGCCAGCAACGCGACGATGCCGTTGACCACCGCCTTCTCGTCGACCACGTGGCCGATCGGCATGTAGTGGCCGCGCTCGACCGTCAGATCGAGCACGCGGCGCGCGGCCTGCGCGGTCAGCGCGTCACGCAGCGGTGTATGCGGATGCACGAAGGCCGAGCCCGGCAGATGCAGGCCCATCACTTCCATCAGCATCTGGTTGCTGTTCGCGGTGCCGTAGAACGTACAGGTGCCGTGGCTGTGATACGCGGCGGCTTCCGCTTCGAGCAGCGCGTCGCGGCCGCATTGGCCGGTCGCGAAGAGTTGGCGGGTCTTGGCTTTGTCGTCGTTGGACAGGCCACTCGCCATCGGGCCGGCCGGCACGAAGATAGTCGGCAGATGGCCGAATTGCAGCGCGCCGATCAAGAGGCCCGGCACGATCTTGTCGCAGATGCCGAGGCACAGCGCGGCGTCGAACATGTTGTGCGTGAGCGCGACCGCCGTGCTCATCGCGATCACTTCGCGCGAGAACAGCGACAGCTCCATGCCCGCATTGCCCTGCGTGACACCGTCGCACATGGCCGGCACGCCGCCGGCGAATTGCGCGACGCCGCCATTTTCACGCGCGGCCTGCTTGATGATGTCCGGGTAGTTTTTGTACGGCGCGTGGGCCGACAGCATCTCGTTGTACGAGGACACGATGCCGATGTTCGGCTCGCGAATCTGCTTGATGACGAGCTTGTCGTTACCTTCCAGACCGGCGAAACCGTGGGCCAGATTCGCGCACGAAAGCGCGCCGCGTGCCGGGAACTTGCCCTGCGCGTGATGGATGCGGGCCAGATAGGCGTCGCGCGTGGGCTTGCTGCGCTCGATCACGCGCCGCGTGACCTTCGACAATTGCGAATGCGGGGAAACCATCGGAGCTCCTTCGTCGCTGGCGGCAGGCGCACGCGCACTTTGCCAGGTAGGTGTCACGGGGGGCGTCGGCTCAACCGACGACGCCATCTTAGTAGAAAAACTACATCATCGCAACGACGTTTCCTGTTGCACCGCCGCATCTCTCCGGATCGCTCAACGCCTTACTGGCAGCCAGTCAGCGGCGAACGGCAGAAACCTGGGGATTACACCTACGGGAGAAAATGTAGTTTTTGTACCTTCTCGTGCAATCGGCTATAGTCCACGCATTCTTCAGCATAGTGCGAGATTTCCGATGATGCTGTCCCAAGTGGAAGAGATGCGCGAGCAGTTGCGCCCGTCCGAGCGCAAGCTGGCCGATTACGTGATCGAGGCGCCGCGCGAGGTGCTCGACCTGTCGATGACGGAAGTCGCCGCCCGCGCGGGCGTCAGCCAGCCGACCATCGCGCGGTTTTGTCATGCGCTCGGCTTTTCGGGGTTTCGCGAGTTCAAGATCCGGCTCGCGCAGGGCATCGCCGCCGAAGTGCCCGCCGTCTATCGCGACGTGCGGCCCGACGAGCCGACGCCGGGCGTCGCGGCCAAGGTGCTCGACCGGACTATCGGCGCGCTGATCCAGGTTCGCAACAATCTGTCATCGGACAGCGTGGCGGCGGCGATCGGGATACTGGCGCAGGCGCGGCGCATCGAGTTCTACGGCGCGGGCGGCTCGGGGATCGCCGCGCTCGACGTGCAGCACAAGTTCTTCCGGCTCGGCATGCCGAGCGTCGCGTATTCGGACCCGCACACGTTTCTGATGTCGGCGGCGCTTTTGGGCGAAGGCGATGTGGTGGTGGCGATCTCGAACACCGGCCGCACGCGCGACATCATCGACGCCGCGAAAGCCGCGCTCAACGCGGGCGCGAAGGTGATTGCAATCACGCACGGCAATTCGCCGCTCGCGCGGCTTGCGACGGTGGGCCTGTTTGCGAACGTCGACGAAGATACGGATATCTTTTCGCCGATGACCTCGCGCGTCTCGCATCTGGCGATCGGCGATATTCTGGCGGTGGGCGTGGCGCTCAGCCGTGGACCGGAGCTGGTGGAAAAGCTCGCGCAGACCAAAGAGGTGATTCACCGGCGCAGGGTCGATTCGCACGGGTGAGGTATCGGCAATTTGCGAAGCAGCACGCCAGATGCAGAAAGGGCTGTTTGCCGATTGATCGGCCAACAGCCCTTTTTCATTGCAGCGATCAACATCACGTCGGGCCTTGCGGCCCGGCGTCGAAATCAGAACGGCTTGATCACCACCAACGCGACCGCCGCCAGCATCCCGAGCACCGGCAGTTCATTGAACATCCGATACCACTTGTCCGAGCGACGATTCTCGCCACGCTCGAAAGTCCGCAGCAGCACGCCGCAATACGCGTGATAGATGATCAACAGCACCACCACGCCGACTTTCGCGTGAATCCAGCCCTGCCCGCTGCCAATGCCGATGAAGAGCCACAGCCATAGACCGCACGCCAAAGCCGGCACCGCGATGAAGGTCATGAAACGGAACAGCTTGCGTGCCATGATCAGGAGCCGCGCGATCGCGGCGGGTTCCGTTTCCATCGCCAGATTGACGAAGATGCGCGGCAAATAGAACAGGCCGGCAAACCAGGAGGCAATCAATACGATGTGAAACGTCTTTACCCAAAGCATCGGCGGTCCTTATGCAACGTGGTGGCAGCGGCCGGCGCCCCCCCGCCCCGGGCCCCCTTTTAGGGGGGAATTTAGGGCCTCCCCCGGGGCCCGCACCCCCAA